>NZ_JBEPCJ010000001.1:97842-181658 GCF_040299565.1 Spirillospora sp. NPDC000708 | reverse complement strand
ACCTCCCGCACCCCTCACCACCCACCCCCCCACCCCGCCCCCCCTGACCCGGGGGGGCCGCGCGGCGGGGCGAGCGCCCCGCACGGTTCCCCGGGGGGCGGGTCAGAACTTGCCGGCCTCGATGTCGGCGAGCGTGACCCGGGAGGTGTGGTAGTAGATCGTGCTCGGCCGGACGCCCGAGCCGCTGCTGGTCATGGCGATGGGACGGCCCGTCCCGGGGTCGATCACCAGTTCCTCCGCCGACCGGCCCGCGGTGGGCCAGCCGTCCGCCAGCGTGAGCGTGGGCTGCCCGGCGGTGGTGGTCTTCGTGACCCTGACCTTCGGCATCGACGCCATGATGCGGAGCACCCCCGCACGGACCTGCGTGTTCTCCGGCGCCGCGATGAGCGCGTCGACGGCGTTCGTCCAGATGTGGTTGTCGGTGATCTCCTTCTGCTGCGCGGCCGTCGGCGGCTTCGGCGGCACGTACTTCTCGCCGCGCGCCTTGGCGATGGCCTTGAGCTTCTCGATCCTGGCCCGATCGGGGTCCGGGTTCGTCCCGGGGGCGATGTTGGCAACGGCCATCCGCGCGCGCGCCTCGCCGAGGTCCCCCTTCACGGCGTAGAGGGCCGCCGCTATGTCGCGCTTGAACAGGTCGTCGCCGCCGTCCTTCCTGACGACGGCACGCCGCAGCGCCCTCTTGTCGTTCCCCCAGTAGTAGGTGCCGTCGTCGGTGTAGAGGCCGATGCCGTTCCGGCCCAGCTCCGCGCTGGTAGGGGACTGGTTGCGGATCTCCAGCGTCGCGTTGCCCGGCGCCTTGGCCTGCAAGGGCGAGATGTCCGCGGCCAGCTCGGCCAGGACCGGGTTCGCCGCCGCCTTTACGGGGGGCTTGCCGGGCGCCGACGTGGACGTGACGACCAGCACTCCCGCCGCGGCCGCCGCGACCAGGGCGGCGGCGCCGAGGCCCGCCGCACGGCGCCTGCTCCACCGAGACCGCGGGGCAGGCGCGGCCTCGGGCGTCTCCTCGACGGCCATCGCCGCCCGCAGCACGCTCCTGGCCTCCTCGTAGGCGCGCGGACGCGGCGGCTCCGCGTTCCCCAGCCCCTTCAGCAGGTCCATCTCGTCGATCATCAGCTGGTCTCCTTGATCGTGTTGCGCTCGGTCAGCAGCGCGGCCATCCCCGGCGCGTCCCGCAGCGCCATGCGCGCCTCGTGCAGGTGGCGGCGGGCCGTCCCGGGCGGTATGCCGATCGCCCGCCCCGCGTCGGCGACGGTCAGGTCCTCCCAGACGACCAGGGTCAGGATCTCCCGCTGCTGCGGCCCGAGCAGCGCGAGCGCGCGCCGCAGCACCGACTCGCCGTCGACGCGGTCGTCCACGGCCGCCCACGGGTCCCATCCGGGCTCCGGCCCGGCCGCGTCCGCCACCGGCCGCTCCGCCGGCCGGGACCGCCAGTGCCGCCGCAGCGTGTTGTGCGCCACGCCGAACAGCCACGGCCCGGCGTCGGGGAAAGAGCGGTCGTAGGACGCGCGGGACCGGAGCGCCGCCACCCACACCTCGCCGAGCAGGTCCTCGGCCGCGTCGCGGCCGACCCGCCGCGCGAGATAGGCCCCGACCGCCGCCTCATGGCGCTGGACCACCGCGACGAAGGCGTCCTCGTCGCCGTCGAGCGATCGGGCGATCAGCTCCGCGTCTTCCGGACCGGATGTCATGATCCTCCTCGTTGTGGATCGCCTTACATCCGGCTATTGCCGGGCGGCGGCGTGAAGCGTTCGCTGCTGGTCAGCGCCCCGTCCTGCGCGGCCGCGGGCCCGTCGGCCACCAGGGGCCCCACCGGAATAACGTCCACGCGCCGCCTGCTGTAATCATCGACAGAGGACACGAGGGAGAGAACATGGCAACCGAGAGGGCCCTGCTCGCGGGCGGCTGCTTCTGGGGAATGGAAGAGCTGTTCCGCCGGCAGCCCGGAGTGATCTCCACGCGGGTGGGCTACAGCGGCGGCGACGTGCCCAACGCCACCTACCGCAACCACGGGTCCCACGCCGAGACGATCGAGGTCGTCTACGACCCCGACCAGACCGACTTCCGGGCGCTGCTCGAATTCTTCTTCCAGATCCACGACCCCACGACCCTGAACCGGCAGGGCAACGACATCGGCACGAGCTACCGCTCCGCGATCTTCTACACGTCGGACGAGCAGCGGAAGGTCGCCGAGGACACCATCGCCGACGTCGACGCGTCCGGCCTGTGGCCGGGCAAGGTCGTCACCGAGGTGACCGCCGCCGGCGACTTCTGGGAGGCCGAGCCGGAGCACCAGGACTACCTGCAGAAGTACCCGAACGGGTACACGTGCCACTTCCCCCGCCCCGGCTGGAAGCTGCCGAAGCGGGCCGAAGCCTGACACCACGGGACGGCGCGGGCGTCGGCCTGCGCCGTTCTCGGCATGCACCGGCCGGCATCCTTCGCCCGGCACGACTCCGGCGGCTCGCCGACGCCGCGAGCGGCCGAGAGCACCGCGTGACCTCCTAAGCGACGTCGGTCCCGTCACAAGCTGCGCATTGCGCAGCTTTTTGCTGTCTTGAGGGGGCCTGGCAAGGCACGCGAGCCGACCGTGGCGCCGCTTGGGCCGGCCGGTGACCGGATGCGGCGATTCTCGCGTGCGAACGGGATTCCTCCCATGCGCGTCATAGCGGGTGCCGGGGCTCCCCTCGCACGAAGGACACGCATGTCACAGCGGAGAATGAGCCCTGCCGGCGCCCTCGTCACGATCGTGGTCTGGCTCGCCGTAGCCCTCCTGCCCCTGCTCTACGGCCTCTCGGACGCGCGCCTGGCGTTCGGTCTCACCGGCACGCCCGGCACGGCGACGGTGGAGCGGTGCGTCGACTACGGCTCGGGGGAGGACGAGCGCACCGAGTGCCGCGGACGCTTCGTCCCCGACGACCGCGGGACGGCCGCCCGCACCGTCGCGCTGCCTCCCGAGTCGGACGAGGGCGAGAGCTTCCGCGCCCGCCTCCAGCCCGATGGCGAGCGGGCGCGGCCCGCGGACCTCAAGGGCCGCCTGTCCGCGCTGATCCTGCCCGCACTGGGCCTGCTCTTCCTGATCCCCATGCCCCTGGGGCTGACCTACCTGCTCGCCGGCCGCCGGCCGGGGCGGCCCCTGCGCTACCTGACGGCGGGCTCGGCGGCGCTGCTGGGCGGCGTCTGCCTGGCGGGCCTCGTCGCCTCCAACCTGTAAGGGCGAACGGGTGACCTTCTCATGGCACGACACGCGATTTCGTCATGATCGGTCGCGCCTATCTCCATGACTGAGGTAATGAGCGGCTTCCCGGGCGAATTCGTGGTCACATGACTGTGGCAGGCGGCGGTGCGAAACTCGCACAGGGGAGTCGGCGATATGAGAAATGGGGCGCTTCGCGTCGTCGCGTCGATCGCGGTCGCCATGACCGCGACGGCAGCCGCGTCCGACGGGCATGGCTCGGCGGTGCACCGGGAGCCGGGAGCGCTACTGGTGGGCGAATCGTTCACCGGCGAGCGCGCCGACCCGCGTTTCATTGGATACGGGGCGGCATGCCTGACGGGCGCGCCGCGCGGACAGGCACCGGCGGAGGCCACGAACCACCCTCTGGGAGGGTGCCGCCGGGATCCGGTCGGCCCCGTGCCCCCGGGCGACGCGGATCCGCACGGGTATCTGCAGCTCACCGATGCCCATGTCGAGCAGACGGGCGCGGCGCTGTTCGACTCGCCGATCCCGGCCAGGGAAGGGCTGGAGGTGACCTTCGAGCAGTGGCAGTACGGGAACACCACGCGGGCGCCCGCGGACGGGATCTCGTTCTTCCTCACCGACGGCGCCGCGCGGCTCGCCACACCGGGCGCCTTCGGCGGAAGCCTCGGCTACGCCCAGAAACTGCCGGACGACAACAGCGAGGGCCAGGTCGTCCCGGGGGTCGACGGCGGATATCTCGGTATCGGGCTCGACGTGCTGGGTGATTACTTCGGCGACGGAGAAAGGCGCGGAAACGGCTGCGAGCGGCGTTCTCCGGCCGGCACGATGCTCCGCCGACCCGCTCCAGGCCCCAATGTCGTGAGCGCCCGCGGCCCCGGCAACGGGAGCGACGGCTACTGCCTGCTCGCCGCCACGACGGGGAACGCGACTTCCGACGGACTCTGGCCGTCGACTCTTCCCGGCCGGCTCCACGGCAATCTGAAGAGGATGCCTTCCGGCGCGACGCCCGAAGAGGCCGAAGAACTGCTGGAACCCCTGAAAAGGACCGTCCGCGTCCGGGTGTCGTCGCCACCGGAGCCGATGGCGACGGTCGACGTCGACTTCCAGGACGGACGGGGCTTTCGGCAGGTGCTCCGGTTCCCCGCGCCGAGGCCGGTCCCGGACACCGTCAAGCTCGGCTTCGCCGCGTCCACGGGACCGCAAACCGACGTGCAGCTCATCCGGCGCCTCACCGTGCGGACGGGCCGCTCGAACTGAGGCCGCCCCGCTGAGGCACGCGTCGAGTCGGCCACGTGCCGACCGGCCCCGCCGTCCCGCACGCCCGCTGCTCGTGCCGGTTCGACCGGCACGAGCAGCGGAGGCGGCGAGGCCGGATCACGCCACGGCGGTCCCCTCGAGTTCGACCATCAGCTCGGGGATCGCCAGCCGTGTCACCCCGAGCATCGTCGTGGACGGTGCCGCCCCGGCCGCGCCCAACCGCGACGCCAGCACGCCGTAGTGCTGGAACAGGAGATCGACGTCGGTGGTGTAGACGTTCAGCCGGACGAGGTCCACGAGCGACATGCCGCCCTCGCTGAGTACGGCCTCCAGGTTGTCGAGGCCCAGCGCCAGCTGCGCCGCCATGTCACCGGCGTGCTGGGGCTTGCCGTCGCCGCTCATGGCGGTCTGCCCGGAGCAGTACAGGGTCCGGGTGTGCCCCGAGACGACCTCCCCTTGGTTGTAACCCACCTCCACCGACCACGGCCACGGGTTGACCGCCGTTCGCTCCACTGCCACATCGGCTCCCTTCGCTTCGTCGAGTACCCGGACGTCGATCGGCTCGGTGGCCGCCCAGCTTCGACGCCGTGCCGATGAGCCTCCCAACGAATCACGACATCCTGTGTCGTGTATTTCAGTAGGGTTCGCGCATGCGCGCCGACCGGTTGGTCTCGCTGGTGCTGCTGCTGCGCCGGCGCGGTCGGCTGTCCGCGGCCACGCTGGCCCGCGAGCTGGAGGTGTCGACCCGCACCGTCCTGCGCGACATCGAGGCGCTGTCGGCGGCCGGAGTCCCCGTCTACGCCGAACGCGGCCGGCACGGCGGGTTCGCGTTGCTGCCCGGCTTCCAGACGGAGCTCACCGGACTGAACCACGACGAGGCCCTCGCCCTGCTGATCGCCGGATCGCGGCGCGGCGCGCAGGCGTTCGGGCTCGGCTCGGCGCTCGCATCGGCCATGCTCAAGGTGGTCGACGCGCTCCCCGAAGGCCAGCGGGACATCGCGGCCGGCGCGGCCCGGCGACTGCTCGTCGACCCGGAGACCGACCTCCTCTCGCGGCGGCCGGCCGCCGAGGAGGTGCCCGACGCCGTCGTGGCCGAGGTCCGGCGCGCGGTGTTCGCCGGGCACAGGCTGCGCCTCCACTACGCGGCCGTGGACCAGGCCCCGAAGTGGCGCACGGTGGACCCGATCGGCCTGGTCACCGTCCGCGGCCAGGGCTACCTGCTGGCCACGCGGTCCGGCGAGGACCGCACCTACCGGCTGTCCCGGATCCGGGCCGCCGAGGAACTCGCCGAACCCGCGCAGCGACCGGACCGGGTCGATCTGGACCGGGCCTGGCAGGAACGCAGCACGCGGTTCCGGACCGGCGGCGACCAGGTCACCGTGCTGCTACGGGTGGACCCGGCACGGCGGGAGGACCTGGTGGCCACCGCGCTGGCCGTCCGCGCCGAGGAAGCCGACTCGGACGGCCGGTTGCTCATGGAGGTCACCTTCCAAGATCCGAGACACGCCGAATGGGCGTTGTGGCAGCTCGCCGCGAACGCGGAGGCACTGTCCCCGCAGTGGCTGCGCGACTCCCTGCACGACCGCGCCGCCGCGATCGCCGCACGCTACGAAGCGCCGTCCGAGGATCGTCGGCGCTAGATGCCCGCCGCCACACCCGAGGAGATTCGTGACCGGGAATGACGCCGAAAAGCAGCCGTGGGACCCTTTCGGCACCCTCCGCCGGGTCCTCTGGATCAGCGGCGGGCAATGGGCCGGTAAGTCCACCGTCGCACGGTTGCTGGCCTTCCGGTACGGGCTGACGGTCTACCACTACGACCACCACGACGCCCGCGGTCACAACGACCGCCGGATCGCCCGCCGCGTCAAGCTCGGCCGATCTCCCGCCGACCCGGACCCCGACCAGATGTGGGTGAACACCACCCCGGAGGACATGGCCGCCGAGACGCTGGCCGGCTTCCCGGTCCGGTTCGAATGGGCCTTGGACGACCTCCGCTGCCTGGTGTCAGGGCGCCCCATCATCGCCGAAGGCTGGGGGCTCCGCCCCGAGCTGGTCGCCCCGATCCTCGACTCTCCCCGGCGGATGGTCGTCATGGTCCCCACTCGCGCTTTCCGTGACCGCCAGCTCCGCGACCTCCCGCGAGCCGCCACCGTGGGCGGCAACGTCAGCGACCCGGAACGGGCTCAACGCAACCGGCTGGAGCGGGACCGCCTCGTCGCCGACGACGCCGTCCGCTCCGCCCAACGCCTCGGCATCCGCGTGATCGAGGTCGACGGCTCCCACGACGCCGCGGCCATCGCCGGCATCGTTGCCGACCACTTCAGCCCCTACCTGCCACCACCAGAGGACCGCCGCGCTTGAGCGGCGCGAGCATTCAGGCGGTTCTCCGGCCCGACCCGCGTTCAGCGATGAGCGGCCAGCACTGCCCCGAGGCCCGCCTGAAGGTCCTTGACGAAGAACTCGGGCACCTCCAGCGACGGGAAATGCCCCCCGCTTTCAGGCGACCTCCATCGGACGATCTGCCGGTACCGTTCCTGCGCCCAGGGTCGCGGACACTTCTCGATGTCGCGGGGATACATCGTGATCGCCGACGGGACGTCGACCCGGAGTTCGGGGTCGAGCGAGTTGTGGCTCTCGTAGTAGATGCGGGCCGCCGATGCGCCGGTCCGCGTCAGCCAATAGAGGGTGACGTCGTCGAGAACGCGGTCTCTGGAAATCGTCTCGAACGGGCTGTCCTCGGTGTCCGACCATTCGGCGAACTTGTCGAGGATCCAGGCGAGAAGCCCGACCGGTGAGTCGACGAGCGAGTAGCCGATGGTCTGCGGCCGGGTCGCCTGCTGCTTCGCGTACGCCGCGCGGCGGTGCCAGAAATCGCGGGTTTCCTCGGTCCACCTGCGCTCGACCGCCGTCAGCCCGTCCGTCGCCAGCCCGGGCGGCGCCTCCGCGAACGTCGAGTGGATGCCGATAACGTGCTCCGGGAACCTGCCGCCGAGAACCGTGGTGATATTGCCGCCCCAGTCGCCGCCGTGCGCGAGGAACTCGCTGTAGCCGAGCCTCCCCATCAGTTCCACCCATGCGGCCGCGATCCTTTCGGTTCCCCATCCGGTGGCGGTCGGTTTGTCGCTGTGGCCGAAGCCCGGCAGCGAGGGGGCCACGACGTGGAACGCCGGCGCGTCCGCGTCTTTCGGATCCGCCAGCTCGTCCACCACATCGACGAACTCGGCAATACTGCCCGGCCAGCCGTGCGTCAGGATCAGCGGGGTGGCGTCCGCGCGCGCTGATCGGCGGTGCAGGAAATGAATCCCTAGGCCGTCGATGGTCGTGCGGAACTGGCCGAGCCGGTTGAGGCGCTCTTCGAAGGACCGCCACTCGTACCCGGTGCGCCAGTAGTTCACGAGGTCGGCGAGATCGGCGAGGGGAACGCCCTGATCCCATCGGCCAGCGCCCGGCGCGGCGCGGTGGACCGTCTCGGCCTCCGGTAGCCGCGCCGCGGCCAGCCGCGCACGCAGATCGTCGAGGTCGGCGTCGGTCGCGCGGGCTTCGAACGCTCGCACGTCGCTGGTCGGACGGGACATGGGACCTCCTGGCCATCACGGAACCGGCTAAGACGGTTCTAACATGGCGTCCTGCCGGCGTGCAACCGGCTAAGGTGGTTCCATGCCTGCTGGGTTCCCTGAGTTCCGCCTCGGTAGCGTGCTGGCGACCAGCTTCACGGCGACCCTGACGGAGCGCCGCGGCGACGCCGTGGAGCGCATTCCCACACCGCAGCGGCTCGTCGACTGGCTGGCGGTGAACGGCCTCGCCGTGGACTCCTGCACCGCCGCCCAGCTCGACCTCGCTCGGGAACTGAGGGAGTCGATCCACCTCGCTGCGACGGCGGCCGCGCTCCAGGACGCTCTTCCCGCGTCCGCCGTCCAAGTCATCAACGACCGCAGCGTTCAGGGCCGGGCCGCGGCGATCCTGACGCCCGAGGGCAAGCGGCAGTGGCGGCTCGGCTCGTCCTCCCGCGTGGAAGACGCGCTCAGCGTCATCGCCGCCGATGCGATCGAGATCATCGCGGGCGAGCGGGACGGGAAATTGGCCCTGTGCGCGTCACCGACCTGCCAAGCCGCCTTCTTCGACACCAGCCAGAGCCGCACCCGTAAATGGTGCGACATGAACACGTGCGGGAACCGTCAGAAGAAAGCGCGCTTCAATGCCAGGAAGCGCGAACACCCCGGTTCAGCGGAGTGATCCTGGCCGGAGCTTGTCACGGTGGGGTCGGGCGGAGGGCGATGTCGTCATCGCTGTCAGAACCCAGCCTGATGAGCAACTCGTCGCAGAACACCTCGAGAGGGGCACGGGAGAGCGCGGCGGCGGGCTCGCGGAGCCTGCCCAGGCCGCGGTCGAGCGGCTCGCCGCGGCGTTCGATGAGGCCGTCGGGACAGCTCCCAGCCGCTTGCTCGGGATCCGTGGGCGCCGGCGTAGACGCAGGTGCCGGTCGCCTCCTGGACCAGGGGCCGGTTCGCCATGTCGAGGTGGCGCAGGACCTCTTCGGGCGGCTCCTGGCAGACCACCGAGATGCCGCGCAACATGCTGCTCAGCCGGCTCATGGTGGCGGTCGCGTCGATGTCGCTGCCGGTGACGTCCCCGATGACCACGGCGGTGCCGCCGTCCGGGAGGGCGAAACCGTCGCACCAGTCGCCGCCCACCTGCGCGGTGATGGACGCCAGCCGCTCGACGAGGTAGAGGCCCCGTCCGGTATCGGTGTACGGATGACGGCGCCGCGGCACCAGCCCGCGACGCGGATCGCCGTCGACGACCCGGGCGTGGACCGTGCCGTCCACGGACCGGGCCGACACCCCGACCTCGGTGCGCGTATGGAGTACCGCGTTGGTCACCAGCTCGCCGACCAGCAGCTCGGCGGTGCACACGACGTCCAGGGCGACGCTTGCCGCCAGCCGGTCCCGGACGAATTCCCGGGCGTGTGCCGCACTCTCCGGCAGCGCGGGAAACGTCCGCTGCGGTCCTCCCTCCAGCTCACCCATGTGGTCAGTGTGGTCCCGACCGATGGTCGAAGTCCCGATCGTCGGCGCGTGCCATTCGATTACCTTCGGTGAGATTCCCCTGCTCAGCCGACGGAGAAGGCGGCCCCAGGAGCGGCGTGTTCGATCGGACCGTCGAAACGTGTCGAGGCACGGGCCACCGCCTGCTCCGGAGTGAGGAATCGCCCGACGTGGGTGACGACCAGTCGTCCCGCCTTGGCGGAACGGGCGGTGTCACCCGCGTCCTCCGGCGTGTGGTGCACCTGCTCGCCCGCAGCCGGGGGCCGGGCGCTCTCGGCCTCGCACAGCAGCACGTCGCACCCCTCGGCCAGGGTCGTCAAGCCAGGGCAGGGGGCCGTGTCCCCGGAGTACACCAGCGAGCGGCCCTCGGCCTCCACGCGCAGACCGAAGGCCGGCATGCCGTGCGCCACCGCCCGGCTGGCCAGCGTGAGCGCGCCGACCCGCACCTCGTGCCCGTCGTGCAGTTCCTCGATGGCGAATGCGGATTCGACCGGGCTGCGGGTGGAGGTGTTGGTGAGGAAGTGCGCCAGCCGATCGGCGACGCCCGGCGGGCCGTAGAGGGGGATGGGAGCGGCGAGCTCGATGTCGGCGTAGAGCGCGCCGTAGTAGGCGGTGAGCAGGTCCGCGCTGTGATCGGCGTGCAGATGCGAGATCCAGATCGCGTCGAGCTCGTCCAGCCGGACGTACCGCTGCAACTGAGCCAGCGTCCCGCTGCCCGCGTCCACCCACACCCGAGCGCCTCCGCCGGACACCAGGTAACCCGAACAAGGATTGTCCACAGTCGGGTACGGCGTAGCGCAACCCAGGACCGTGAAACAGAGAGAATCGCTGGTCATCCGCGAAGTCTAGAACGCGTGATCCACAGGTCTCGAAGCTACCTCCGAGCCACCGACAGGTGTACCGCCGGCATTGCTCGGTGATCGAGATCGGGGCAGCATTCGATCGTGCAGGACACCTACGAACAGGGCGAGGCCCTGTACTTCGGCGGAGAGTATGCCGAGGCCGAACCCTTACTCCGCCGCGCTGCCGAAGAAGGGCATGCGCACGCCCCGTACCGGTTGGGGCGCTGCTATCAAGAACTCGGCCGTCTGGAGGAGGCCGTGCGCTGGCTGCGTGTCGCCGCGGAGGGCGGTGACACCCTGGCGATGAACGATCTGGCGCTCTGCTTGGAGGACGGCGACCGAGCCGAGGCCGTCGTCTGGATGCGCCGTGCGGCCGAAACGGGCTCCCAGACCACCGCCGCATACAACCTGGGCGTCTTCCTAGAGGAGGACGGGAATCTGCAGGAGGCGGAGCACTGGTATCGGCAGGCGGCCAATTGCCTCTACTTTCCGGCGGGCCGCAACCGGCTGGCCCTGCTGCTGGAACTGACGGGCCGCGACGATGAGGCGGAGACCTGGTATCGGACGGCCCTGGAGGAAATGGCCGCGCATGAGGACCCCGACGACCACGACGAGGACTACCGGGCCAACACGGACATCATGCTCAATCTTGCTGAGCTTCTGGAGCGCACTGGTCGGCGCGGCGAAGCCTGCGGTCTGCGTCGGCATGCCGCCGGCCGTGCCTGAAGAAGACGCTCGGTTCCGGCGGGTGGCGGCTCAGGTTTCGCGGACGAAGGTCGCGCAGTCCGGGCAGTCGTCGAGATAGCGATGCCGGCACTCGGCGGTGTGCCGCAGGAAGGTGATCGCCTGCCGCCTCTGGGCGATGTCTCTTTCGAGTTCGGCGATCTTCGCCTTCACGACCGCCTGTGCCGCCGACTTCTTCGGCGCCATGGCGGCGGTGACCTCGGGCAGCGAGAGCCCGACCCGCCGCAGTTTCAGGACCGTGCGCGCCTGCTCCACGGCGTTGTCGTCGTAGACGCGGTAGCCGTTGCCGTCGCGGCGCACGGTGAGCGCTCCGACGTCCTCCCAGTGCCGCAGCACGTGCGCTTCGATTCCGAGTTCCGCGGCCACTTCCCCGATCGTCTTCACCACGCGCGCCTTGCCTTCATGTCGACCTGAACCCTTAGCGTCTCGATCATGCCTGACACCACCGGCCCCACGGGCTCCGCATGCCGTTCATCGATCCTGGTCACCGGCGCGACCGGCAACCTCGGCCGTGAGGTCGTCGACCGTCTCCGAGCACACGGCGCGCGTGTACGCGGCCTTGCGCGGGACCAGGGCGGGCCGCGCCCCGGAGTCGAGTGGGCGGTCGGCGACCTCACGGACCCCGCCGCCATGCGTGCGGCGCTCGCGGGGATCGACGCCGTCTTCCTGATCTGGCCGTTGCTCGACTCGGCCCCTGCCGAGGCCCTGATCGCGGAACTCGGCGCGGCGGCGCCGCGCGTCGTCTACCTTTCCTCGACGGCGATCGACGACGCGGCCGCTCGCCAGAGCGATCCCATCGTCCAGGTGCACGCAGACATGGAAGTCCTGCTCCGCGATGCCGGTCTGCGGCCCACGGTGCTGCGAAGCGACACGCTGGCCTCCAACGCCCGTGGCTGGGCGCCGCAGTTGCGGGCAGGCGACGTGGTGTCAGGCCCCGAGATCGCGCGCACGGCCGTCGTCGACGAGCGCGATGTCGCCGATGCGGCGGTGGCCGCGCTGCTCGGGCGCCACGACCGGCGCGAACCGTACTTGCTGACGGGCCCCGAGGTGCTGAGCCGCGCCGACCAGGTGGCGCTCCTCGGTGCCGCGCTCGGGCGCCGTCTGCGGTTCCATGCGGTCACCGCCGACCTCGCCCGGTCGCGGATGCTCGCGGACGGCCGTCCCGAGCGGCTGGTGGAAGCGCTGATCGCCGCCTCGCTGCACCGGCCGGAGTCGAACCGCGTCACCGACCATGTCGAGCGCCTCACCGGCCGGCCCGCCGGCACCTTCGCGAGGTGGGCCGTCGACCATGCCGCCGAGTTCAGCTGACGGAAGGACGCCCGGTCATCGTGGAAGGGGACGGCGCGGCCTCAAGGAGTGGTGATGGGTGGTGGCGGGCTCCACCGGCTGGTGGCGGGGACGCCGTGAGCGGGTTTGAGGTCTTCGGGGAGGGCGTAGTGCATGACCCGGCCGCGCGTGAGGGACGTCAGTTCCAGGCGGGTGACCAGGCGTCCGAGACGGTCGGACGCCTGGGCGGCCCACGGGCCCCGGTCCTCGAAGCGCTCGATGACGCCGAGCAGCGCGGGGGCGACCTTGATGATGTCGTCCCAGCGGGATCGGGGGACCTGGAGCCAGTCGGCGGCGGTATCGCCGATCAGGAAGCGGATCAGGGCCGGTACGACCGGGTCCAGCAGGGTGCCCGGGACGACCTCCTCGTACAGCCCGATCAGCTGGCGGGTCAGGTGCGCGCCCTCGTCGGAGGGGCCCATGTGGCGCAGCATGTAGCGGTCGGAGAACTCGCGGGCGGCCTGCAGGTCCGGCGGGATGGCGGCGTGGTCGCAGCCCAGGATCGCGCCGACCACGCGCCAGGCGTAGTAGTAGGCCTCGGCGCCCTGCGGCGTCATGTGGACGCCGAGGCGGTGCAGGGCGTCCAGGACCTGGATGCTGAACATCATCAGCCCGCCGAGCATGTCCTCCTGGCAGATCGCCACGGGCTCGGGCCAGCGGCCGGCCTCGCGCAGGTGGCGGCGGATGGAGGCGTGCAGCAGCCGCACCTTCTGCGCGGACGGCAGGAACCGTCCGCCGGCCTCGAAGGCGTCCGGCTGCATGAGGTAGACGGTGAACTGTCCGGTCTCGGCCATGCGGCGGGACGGGTAGTCGAGCGAATGCGTCGCCGACAGCAGCCTCGCCACGTGCGGGACCATGTAGCAGGCCGGCATCGACGCGAACGACAGCGCGGTGGAGATGTGCACGTCGTTGTCGATGAAGAACCGGCGGGCCTCTTCCATCACCGCCCAGTCGACCCAGTCGGGCGCGGTGGCGGTGGCGTGCAGGTAGTCGCGGGCGGGCTCGGGCAGCCCGTCGGGGAGCGGTTGCCCGGACGTGGTGAACCAGCGCATCAGCGTGTTGAACCGCGCGACGTCGCCGCCGGTGAACAGCGCCTCCACGGTCGCGTCGGCCAACTCGTCGCCCCGGAGCCGCAGGGCGTCCATGAAGGCGTCGTCGTAGCGGCCGGTGTCCGCCGGGTCGGGGGAGGCCGGGGCGTCAGGCATCTGCGGTCACCTCATCGATCAGAAGGGTCAGGGCGCGGGCCGTCTCGGGCGCGAGCCGGACGCGGGCCAGCGCCGCCCGCGCGGCGCCGGCCCGTTCGCCGATCATCTGCCGCACCTGGTCGGCGGCACCGGAGCGGCCCATGATCTGCCGGACCCGGTCGGCCTCGGCGCCGCCGACCGGGCCGCGCAGCAACTCCCGCAGCTCCTCGCGATCGTCCCGGCCGGCGCGTTCGAGGGTGAGGGCCAGCAGCGCGGTCGGCTTGCGGCCCGCCAGGTCGTCGAGGTCGGACTTGCCGGTCACGTCCGGGTCGCCGAACACGCCCCACAGGTCGTCGCGGAGCTGGAACGCCTCGCCCAGCGGACGCGTGTACCCGGCCAGCGCCTCCAGCGTCGCCGGAGCGGCGCCGCCCAGCACCGCGCCGATCCGCAGCGGCCACTCCACGGTGTAGGAGGCGGTCTTGAACCGGACGATCCGCAGCGACCGCCGGACGTCGGCGGGCCCGCCGGTGCTCAGCAGCTCCAGGCACTCACCGGCGATCAGCTCCCGGCCCATCGCCGTCCACATCGACACCGCACGTCCCAGGAACGCGCGCGGCAGCCCCGAGGCGTGGAACAGATGCCCGGCCCAGCCCAGCAGCAGGTCGCCGACCATGATCGCCAGGCCGTCGCCGAGCCGCTCGTGGGCCGTGGTGCGGCCCCGCCGCAGCGGGCTCCGGTCGATGATGTCGTCGTGGACGATCGCCGCCGCGTGCACCAGCTCCAGTGCCGCGGCGGCCCGCACCATCGACTCGGCGTCGGGCTGTCCGGCCGCCCGCCACCCCCAGTAGCAGAACGCGGGACGGATCCGCTTGCCGCCCGCCACCGACAGGCGCGCCTGCTCGGCGACCGGCGCCAGGTCCGCGTCCAGCGCCACCAGCTCGGCGACCTCGGCATCGAGGAACTGCTCCAGCGCGAGGTCGACCCGGGCCCGCAGCTCGTTCATCGGGTCCGATCGTGTGCCGCGCCCCGGTCGCCGCGACCACCGCGTTCGCCGGGAACACCGCGTTCGCCGGCCCGCCGGGCCAGGACCTCCATGTGGGGCTCGGACCTCGCCGCCGTCCGGGCCCACGCCAGCTCGCCGCGCGCCCGCAGCTCCCGGCGGACCTCGCCCAGGCCCGGCAGCCGCCGCAGGACGCTCCGCGCGCCGTCCAGCACCGCGTCGGCGACGCCCGCCGCCAGATACACCACCTCGTCGTGCGGTTTGACGGTCTCATCGCGACTCATCGGCACTCACCGTTCCGTAGGCGACACCGAAAGTAGTAACACGAGGTCCGGGAGCTCGTCCCGGGAACGAGCGGTCAGGAACAACCGCCTATCTCCGAGGCCATACGGGGGCGGGATCGCGAGCCGCCGCCGGCCCGGTCCGCCGGGCTAGGTCGCGACGAGGCGGCTGAGCGGGACGCCGTCGAGCTGCTTGCGCGAGCTCACGTTGAGCTTGGCGAAGACCTTGCTCAGGTGGTACTCCACCGTCCGCGGGCTGATGAACAGCTGGGCGGCGATCTCGGGGTTGGACAGGCCGTCGCGGGCCAGCCGGGCGATCTGCGCCTCCTGGGCGGTGAGCTCGCCGGGGGCGTCCGCGCCGCGCCTGCGGGCGGTCGCCCCGGTGGCCAGCAGCTCGCGGCCGGCCCGCCGGGCGAACGCCCGCATGCCGATGCCGGTGAACATGTCGTGGGCCTCGCGCAGGTGCGTCCGCGCGTCGGTCCGCCGCCCCTCGCGGCGCAGCCACTCGCCGTACAGCAGGTGCGCGCGGGCCTGCTCGGACCGGAACCCGGCACGGCCGAGCCGCTCGACCGCCTCGCGGTACCCGCGCTCGGCGTCCTCGCCCTCGCCGAGCAGCGCCCGGGACCGCGCGTGGATCCCCTGCGCCCAGTCGGTTCCCGCGACGGCGGTCACCTCGGTGAGCCGGGCGAGCGCGTCCCTGGCCGCCCCGTGCCGCCCGCTCCGGCAGGCCGCCTCGATCAGCTCGGGGAGGGCCCACATGGAGACGTACAGTTCAGGCGCCTGCTCCGCGGCCTGACGTGCCTTCACCAGCGCTTCCTCGTAGGCGCCGAGCCCGTTGAGGAGGACGGCGGAGATCCACTGCGCCATCTGGACGCCGCTCCCTTGGCCCGCGGCCTGGGCGGCGGCGGCCACGTCCTCGATCGTCGAGGCGTCCTCGGCCTCGTCCCCCCGGTAGCCGGCCAGGATCAGGGCCGCGTGGCGGACGAAGCCCGCGCCCGTCGCCGCCGCGAGCTCCTTCTCCTCCGCGGCCAGCGAGACGGCCGCCGCGAAATCGCCCCGCCAGATCGCCATCACCGCCATCGGCCCCAGGTAGAGCGCCAGCTGCGTGAGCATGCCCGTCTCCCGGCAGATCCGGACGTCGCGGGCCAGGATCGCGCGCCAGTGCTCCTCGTCCCACACCAGTGCCGCTGCGGCCAGCGCCACCCGGCTGCACTGAAGGCGCTCCGCCAGGGGGACGTCCTCTTCGGCGACGACCCGCGCCGCCTCCCTCAGCACCGGCGCCGCCTCCGCGCGTCCCTCGGTGACGAGCAGGGACAGCCCGTCCACCAGCAGGTCCAGCGGACGGGGCTCGCCCGCGGGCGACGGGGCGGACCGCGCGGCCTGGGAGACCTCGTGCAGGTCGCCGGCGCCCGCTGACCGGCCCGCGTAGACGGCGGCGAACCACGCGTCGAGGTACGTCTGCCGCGCGAGGGCGACGTCCAGCGTCTCCAACTGCTTGGCCGCCTTCAGCAGCAGCGCCGGAGCGTCGCCGCCCCGGCCGGACGCGAACGCGAGCCGCCCGCGCAGCAGGGCCGCGCGGGCTTGTTGGAGCTCGTCCTGGGGACCCGCCATCGCGACGGCGAGCAGCTCCGCCGCGGCGCCCAGCCCGCCGGCCTGGAAACTCGCCTGCGCCGCCTCCAAAGCGCGCTCGGACCGCCGGACAGGCTCCTCTGTCAGCTCCACCGCGCGCCGCAGGAACGCCGCCGCCGCGGCCGCGCCGCCGCGGGCCTGCGCCCGGTCCGCCGACCGCTCGAGCTCCGCGGCCACCTCGTCGTCGGGACCGGACGTGGCCGCCGCCCGGTGCCATGCCCACCGGTCCGGATCGCGGTCGCGGTCGGTCACCTCGGCCAGCGCCCGGTGCGCCGCCCGCCGCTCCGACGGCGACGCCGCCGAGTACACCGCCGACCGCACGAGCGGATGCCGGAACCGGACCAGCGTCCCGGCCTGCAGCAGCCCGTCGGCCTCGGCGGCCTCCGCGGCCGCCGCCGGGACGCCGAGCCGTCCGGCCGCCCGCCAGATCAGCGCCGGATCGCCGGCCGCCTCCACCGCCGCGACCAGCATCAGCGACCGCGTGTCGGCCGGCAGCGCCTCCAGCCGGCGGCGGAAGCCGCGCTCGATCCGCTCCGGCACCGGCTGCGCCCCGACCGGCCCGAGCCCGCCCGCCAGCTGCGCCGGGTCCAGCCCCCGCGGCAGCTCCAGCAGCGCCAGCGGGTTGCCGTTCGTCTCGGCCAGGATCCGGTCCTGGACCGGCTCGTCGAGCCGGAACCGGACGACCGACCGCAGCAGCATGCGGGCGTGCTGGTCCGGCAGCCCCCGCACCTCCAGATCCGTGAGCCCCCGGTACTCCTCGCCGGGCTCGCGGGCGGCGAAGATCAGCCCCACCGGCTCGGCCAGCAGCCGCCGCGCCGCGAACCCCAGCGCCTGCGCGGACGCCCGGTCCAGCCACTGCACGTCGTCGATCACGCACAGCAGCGGTCGTTCCTCCGCCGCCTCCGCCAGCAGCGTCAGCACCGCCAGGCCGACGAGGAACCGCGCCGGCGCGGGACCCTCCCGCAGCCCGAACGCGACGCTCAGCGCGTCGCGCTGCGGACCCGGGAGGGCGTCGAGCCGGTCGAGCAGCGGCACGCACAGCAGGTGCAGCCCGGCGTACGTCAGCTCCATCTCCGATTCCAGCCCCGCCGCCCGGGCGACCCGCATGTCCGCCGCCGCGCCGACCGCGTACTCCAGCAGCGCCGACTTGCCGACCCCGGCCTCGCCCCGCATCACCAGCGCCCGCCCGCGCCCCGCCCGGAGATCCTCCAGCAGGCCGTCGAGGGCCGCGCGCTCGGGCAGCCTGTCCAACAGCGCCGGCGCCGGCTCAGGTCCCGTCCGCATGCCGTTCTCCCTACGCGATTCAGAGTCAGCCCGCCAGCGTGGCCGAACAGAGGAGGCCCTCCGGTGGCCGGGCCGCACGCGTTGGCGCGTCCGTGCAGGCCAAACCACCCGGAACAAGTTATAGCCGCTGATGTCGCCGGGGCCGTCCTGCCCGGGTGGTGCGGCCGGGACGTGGCGCGATGCCCGAGCGGTCGGCAGGGGACGCCTCCCAGCGCCCGCCTCGGCCTGTCAGAGGGCTTCCTCTCTGAGAAGGGAGCCGCACCAGGCGTCGACCCTCGTCCCCCGATGGACGAGCCGTTTGCGGAGCGTGGCCTCGATCAGGAATCCGGCCTTCTCCGCGACGCGGCGCGAAGCGAGATTGCCGACCTCGCAACGCCACTCGATCAACTCCAAGTCCAGCTCGACGAAGGCCCACCGGCAGACGGCCCGGACCGCGTCGCAGGCGACCCCTCGTCCACGTGCCTCAGGAGCGACCCAGTACCCGATCTCGGACGACCCTTTCCGGCCCAATCCCAGCCCCACCCGGCCCAGAGGAGCCCCGGTGGCGGTCTCCTCGACGAGAAGCTCCAGCCGCCGTCCCGTGGTACCGCCGGCTATGGCGATCTCCTCGACGAAGAACGCGGCGTCCTCCATGCGGTAGGGCGACGGCAATTGCACGAACTGCTGCATCGCCGGGTCCAGGGACACTTCGTAAACCCACGGGATATCCGCCGGCACGAACGGCCGCAATCGCAGCCATCCCGCTTCGATCACATGCGGATCCATCTCCGGATCATCGCGAAGCCGTCCCGGCCGGCGCAACGGGAAAAAGAACGGCCCGGCCCAGTGGGCGGATGCCGGTCGCCGGCTCAGGGGAGGAGGCCGTGCCTTCTGGCGATGACCACGCCTCGTGCCGGGTCCCGGCGCCGAGGAGGCGCAGGCGGCATCAATGCCCTCTTCGGAGGGTAGGCGTGTCGCGCGCCACAGCGCAGAGTATGGCTTATGCCTACATCGGATGACACATCACAGACCGGCGGGGACTCCGCGGGCGCCGCCGCACGGACGGCCGCGCGGGTCGAGTCCTGGCTGGCCGACTTCGACGCGGCCGGGGCGTGCGCGGCGCATCTGCTGTGCGACCGCCATGACCCGTCCGCCGTCGCGTTCACCTTCGTCGAGCCCGATCTGAGCGCTCGCGATCTCACCTACGGCGAACTGGCCGAGGCGTCCAAGCGGCTGGCCGCGGCGCTCGCGGCGCGCGGGGTGGCCGCCGGAGACAACGTCGCGGTGCTGATGGGCAAGCGGTCCGAGCTGGTGGTGACGCTGCTGGCGATCTGGCGGCTGGGCGCGGTGCACGTGCCCTTGTTCACCGCGTTCGCCGCACCGGCGATCGAGATGCGGGTCAGGGCCGCCGACGTCCGGCTCATCGTCACCGAGCCGAGCCAGCACGGGAAGATCGAGGGCCTGCTCCGGGACGGCGTGACCGCGCTGGTCACCGGGCCGGACCTCGACGCGCTCGTCACCGGCTGCGCGCCGCTGGCCGAGGCCGCGGCCGTCGGCGGGAGCGGGACCCTGATCCGGCTGTTCACCAGCGGCACCACCGGTGAGCCCAAGGGAGTCCCGGTGCCGCTCAAGGCGCTGGCCGCCTTCTCCTGCTACATGCACTACGGGCTCGACGTCACCGCCGAGGACGTGTTCTGGAACGCCGCCGACCCCGGCTGGGCCTACGGGCTGTACTACGGCATCGTCGGGCCGCTGGCGCTCGGGCGGCGCAACCTGCTCCTGAACGCCGGATTTACCGCCGGGAGCACGATCGCGGTGCTCAAGGAGTTCGGGGTGACCAACTTCGCCGCGGCACCGACCGTGTACAGGGCCCTGCGCCAGGAGAGCACCGACGGGGCCCGCCTGCGCCGCGCCTCCTCGGCCGGGGAGCCGCTGACCCCCGACGTCCTGGCGTGGGCGGCGGGCGCGCTCGGCGTCGAGGTCCGCGACCACTACGGGCAGACCGAGCACGGCATGGTGATCGCCAACGCCTGGCACCCCGACCTGGCCGCGCCCGTCAAGCCCGGCTCCATGGGCCGGCCGCTGCCGGGGTTCACCGCCGGGGTCGTCGACGGCACGATCGCCCTCGACGCCACCGCCAGCCCCCTGATGTGGTTCACGGG
Source organism: Spirillospora sp. NPDC000708 (assembly GCF_040299565.1). NCBI lineage: Bacteria > Bacillati > Actinomycetota > Actinomycetes > Streptosporangiales > Thermomonosporaceae > Spirillospora > Spirillospora sp. NPDC000708. The sequence goes on along the minus strand of NZ_JBEPCJ010000001.1, from coordinate 161,726 downwards.
CTACGACGGCGCACCGGAGAGGACCGCCGAGCGGTTCACGCCCGACGGCCGCTGGTACCTGACCGGCGACGTCGGCACCGCGGACGAGGACGGGCACTACTTCTTCTCCGCCCGCGACGACGACCTCATCCTGATGGCCGGCTACCGGATCTCCCCGCTCGACGTCGAGAGCGCGCTGATCACCCATCCGGCCGTCGCCGACGTGGCCGTGGTCGGACGCCCCGACGAGCTGCGCGGAGAGGTCGTGGAGGCCTTCGTCGTCCTGACCGGCGACGCCGCGGGCTCTCCCGACCTCGTCGCCGACCTGCAGCAGCGGGTCCGCACCGGCTACTCCGCCCACGCCTACCCCCGCCGCGTCCACTTCGTCGACTCCCTGCCCAAGACCCCCAGCGGCAAGGTCCAGCGCTTCCTCCTGCGCAGGCTCGACGGCTGACGCACCTCTCCTGCGCGGCGGCCGGTTCCCTCCGCGAACGCGGGCTACCCGTCCAGGCCGGCGATGACCTGGGGGCCGTATCCGGCGGCGGCCAAGGGGGCGCGGACGTCGGTCTCCAGGTCGGGGAGGGAGCCAATGAGGACGTCGGCGGGGCCGTCGATCCACGCCTCGTGGAGGGCGGCGGGCAGAAGTTGTGGTGCCATTCGGGGACGGGGAAGAGGTCGCCGCGCCAGCCGCGCCCCATCAGCTCCTCGGGGTGGCCGGTGGCCAGGCTCCGCTGCGGCCGGACGGCGCGGGAGACCGCCCGAGCCGTTCGACGATCGCGCGTCCGCCGAAGGCGTGCGACTTGATCGGGGTGGTCAGCCGCAGCGGGTACCAGTTCATGTCACAGGATCGGCCGGCCGCCGGTGACGGTGATGCGGGCGCCGGAGACGTAGCCGGCCTCGTCGGCGGCGAGCATCACATAGACGGGGGCGAGTTCGGCGGGTTGCCCGGGACGCCCGAGGGGCGTCCCGGTGCCGAACTGCTCCACGTCGTACGGCGGCATGGTGGAGGGGAACAGCGGCGTCCGGATCGGGCCGGGAGCGACGCTGTTGACCCGGATGCCGCGCGGCCGTGCGACTACCCGAGCGCCTGCGTTCTGTACGTCCGCAGAGGGCCGATGACGCGTTCTTTACGAGTTGCTCCGGAACGCGGCTACCGGGTCACGGAGGGATCGTCGGCCGCCGGGAGCGAGGTGATGGCGGGTCCCTGCAAGACCGACCCGTCCAGGGCGAAGCGGCAGCCGTGGCAGGGGCACTCCCAGACCCGTTCGGTGTCGTTGAAGCGCACCAGGCAGCCCGAGTGGGGGCAGTGCGGCGACAGCACGTGCACGTCGCCGTCGTCGTCCTTGTAGATCGCCTGGAGCCGGCCGTTGTGGTGCAGGACGGCGCCCGACCCCGTCCGGAGGTCGTCGGCGTTCCCGGTCATGGCGTGCAGGTGATCCATCACCTTCCGCTTCGCCTTGGTCACCACGGTCTGGGAGACCGCGCTCACCTCCGGCCGCGGGTGCTCCCGAGTGGGGGAGTAGAGGTCCGCCCATGGGGAGTCCTGTCCGCAGATGAGCCGCGTGAGCAGACGGCCTGACATGACCCCGTGGCTCATGCCCGAGCGCGCGTATCCCGTGGCGACGTACAGGTGGTCCTCGACGCGCCCGACGTAGGGGACCTTGTCGGCGGTGTCGAGGTCCTGCGCCGACCACCAGTAGGCGACGTCGTCGATCCGGAAGTGCTGCCGGGTCCATTCGACCAGGCGCCGCTGCCGGTCGGCGACGTCGGTGGTGCCCGGCGGGAACGACTCGCCGGTGACCAGCAGCAGCCGCTGCCCGTCCCGGTAGGGCGCGGTCCGCACCGAGCGCGTGTTCTCCTCCCGGGTGATGTACAGGGCACCCGGGTCGGACTCGGCCGCGATCGGCGCGGCGACCACCAGCTCGCGGAGCGGCGTCAGCCGCGAGTCGAGCAGCCGGGTGCCGAGCGCCGGGAAGAGGGTCGCCACCACCACGTCCCGGGCCCGCACCGTCCCGCCCGTATCGGTCGCCACCCGTGACGGCCGGCCCTGGCTCAGCTCGACCGCGCGGCTGCGTTCGTAGATCCGCCCGCCCGCACTCGTGAACCGTTCGGCCAAAGCCAGAAGGTAGCGCCGGGGATGGAACTGCACCTGGTCCTCGACCCGCAGCGCGCCCGCCACCGGGTAGGGTAGGTCCGTGCCGGTCACGAAGGACGCCGGCAGCCCCGCCTCCCGCGCGGCCTCGGCCTCGGCCCGCAGGTCGTCCACCCGGTCCGGACGTTCCACGTAGACGTGGGACGGGCGCCGCTCGATGTCGGCTTCGATCCCCAGCCGCTCCGCCGTGGCGACGACGTGGTCGACCGCCTCCTGCTGCGAACGGGCGTACAGCCGCGCCGTGTCCGCGCCGTAGGAGTCGCGCAACTGCGCGAAGATCCATGGATGCGCCGCCGACAGCCGGCCGGTGGTGTAGCCGGTGACGCCGGCCGCGATCCGATCGGCCTCCAGCAGGACGACCGATCGGCCGGCCTGGACCAGTTCCCACGCGGTGGCGATTCCGGCGATCCCTCCGCCGATGACCACCACGTCCGCCTCGGCGTCCTCTTCGAGCACCGGGTAGGACCTCGGCTGCGTCGACGCCATCCAGTACGACTGAGCGGTTCCCTCGACCATGCGGCTCCTTCGTCCTCGACGTGCCGGAACTTTGCCCCGCCATTGCCTGTCAAACACGAGAAGCCGAAACCCGCGGCAGCGAGATGGGCGCTCAACGAGTCGGCCGTTACGGGGCGGGCGCTCAGATGCGGCGGGCGGTAATCCAGGTGAAGGGCTGCACGCTGCCCGCCGGAGTGCGGTGCTGGTGACGGCGGCTGTGCAGGAGGACGAAGGCGTCGCCGAGTTCGGCGGCCAGTTCCTCGGCCGTCCAGCGGGTGACGGGCAGTCCGGAGCAGTGGGTCGGGCCGTCGGCGGCGAAGGTGCCGAGCACCACGATGGCGCCGGGTTCAGTGGCTTGGCGCAGGGCGGCCAGGTAGGTCGCCCGGTCGGCGGGGTCGGTGAGGAAGTGGAACACCGCCCGGTCGTGCCACACCGCCCACGTCCGGGTGGGCTGCCAGGTCAGCAGGTCGGCGCGGACCCAGGTGACGGTTTCTGCGGCGGCCCCCGATGCGCTCTCGGCCGCGCGGCGGGCGGCCGCCAATGCTCGGCCGGACACGTCCAGCACCGTGACGTCGGCGAAGCCGGCCTCGACCAGCCGGGCGGCCAGCGGGGACGCGCCGCCGCCCACGTCGATCACCCCGGCGCGCCGGTCGCCGACGGCTTGCAGGATCAGGTCCAGGGACGGCCGCGGCCGCTGCTGGAACCAGCTCACCTGGTCCGGGTCGCGCTCGCGGTACACGTCCTCCCAATGCCCGGCGGATCCGGGGTCGTCGCTCATGCCCGCCTCCGATGGTGGTTCTCGACGGCCCTGCACCGTCCTCCTCGTCTACAATATTCCAAGGATTATTGGAATAGCCTGGTGGGGTGGCATGTCGAGCGCGAAGGCGCGGGTGTACGCGGGGTTCGCGAGGATCGGGAAGGCGCTGTCCAATCCGGCCCGGCTGGAACTGCTGGACCTGCTGGCGCAGGGGGAGCGCGGTGTGGAGGAGCTGGCGGCCGCCGCCGGGATGAAGGTCTCCAACACCTCCGCCCAGCTCAAGGAACTGGCCGGGGCCGGGTTGGTGGCCTCGAGCAGGTCCGGCACCCGGGTCGTCTACCGCTTGGCCGACGCACAAGTCGGGGTGTTCGTCGAGCAGGCCAAGCATCTCGCGCACGCCCGGCTGCCCGAGGTCCGCGACGCCGCCCGCGCATGGCTGGGCGAGGTCGACCATCTGGAGCCGGTCACCCGCGACGAACTGGCCCGCCTCCTGGACGGCATCGGCGGCGGGGACGGCGACGACGGCGGGGTGGTGGTGCTGGACGTCCGCCCGTCCGCCGAGTACGCCGCCGCGCACCTGCCGGGCGCGCGCAGCATCCCGGTCGACCAGCTCGCCGGCCGGCTGGACGAACTCCCCGCCGAGGCCGAGATCGTGGCCTACTGCCGAGGACGCTACTGCCTGATGTCGCTGGAAGCGGTCCGGCTGCTGCGCAGCCACGGCCGCAGGGCCCGTCCGCTGTTGTCCGGCGTGGCCGAATGGTGCGCCGACGGCCACCCTGTCACCAGCGGTGCCCCGGCCGATGCCGGCGACGTGGCCGGCGGATGCTGAGCGGGTGCGCATTGCGGCATTTCTTTCGCGAGGTGTCGGATCGGGGGAGTCGCCGTTCGTCTTGGTGGTGACACGAGATCCGCCTACGCAAAGGAGCCGGAGATGCCTCCGACGCTGAACACGATCGACGTCATCGTGTCCGACATCGACGCGGCGATCGCCTTCTACCGCCGCCTCGGCGTGGACTTCACCGTCGACCCCGCCTACCCCGACCACGCGGGCTGCGACCTGCCGAACGGCCTGCACCTCATGCTGGACACCGAGAAGTTCCGCGCCTCGGCCCAGACCTCGGGCTGGACGCGTCCCGAGGGCGACCCCCGCTCCTTCCTGGCCTTCGAGTTCCCCGCCCCCGCCGACGTCGACGCCATGTACGCCGAGCTGACCGGCGCCGGCCACCGCGGGATCCAGGAGCCGTGGGACGCCTTCTGGGGAATGCGGTACGCCACCGTCGCCGATCCCGACGGCAACGGCGTCGACCTGTACTGCCCCCTGTCCGCCGGCCGGTAGCCGCCGGCCGACCGGAGATCAGGGGCCACAGGGAAGGATCGAGACCGTGAAGTACGTGCTGATGTTCGTCGAGACCGAGGCGTTCGCGCGCGAGCTGGAGGCGATGACCGACAGCGAGCGGCAGGCGGCGTTCGAGCGGGTCGGGCAGTGGTTCGCCGACCACGCCGCCCACATCACCCACCACGCCCACCTGCGGCCGGCCGAGACCGCGACCACGGTGCGGCTCGAGGACGGCGGGCCGGTCGTCACCGACGGGCCGTTCGTGGAGGGCAAGGAGGTCGTCTCCGGCTATGCCGAGGTCGACGTCGAGGACCTGGACCAGGCCCTGGCCATCGCCCGCGACTGGCCGGCCTGCCCCGTCCTCGAGATCCGTCCCATCGACTGAGCGCCGTGCCCGACCACCGTCCCGACCCGCCCCGCCCCGCGCACGGCGATGTGCGCGGCGATGTGCACGGTGAGCTGGCCCGCGTGGTGCGCGAGCACGCGGGCCGGCTCACGGCCTGCCTGGTGCGGGTGCTGGGCGACTTCGCCGCCGCCGAGGACGTCGTCGCCGACGCGGTGGAGACCGCGCTGCGCCGCTGGCCCGCCGAGGGCGTCCCCGACCGTCCCGACGCATGGCTTCTGACGGTCGCGCGGCGGCGCGGCATCGACGTGCTGCGCCGCCAGGCGAACTACCGCGACAAGCTCGCCCGGCTGGACTGGCCGCCGCAGCCCGACCCCGACGACCGGCTGAAGCTGATCTTCACCTGCTGCCATCCCGCGCTGCCCCGGGAGGCGCAGATCGCGCTCACGCTCCGGACCGTGTGCGGCCTGACCACCGCCCAGATCGCCGCCGCGCTCGTGGTCGGCGAATCCGCCGTCGCCCAGCGCATCTCCCGCGCCAAACGCAAGATCGCCGCCGCCGGCATCCCCTACCGGATCCCCGGCGACACCGAACTGCCCGGCCGGCTCGACCAGGTGCTGACCGTGGTCTACCTGCTGTTCAACGAGGGCTACCTGACCAGCGCCGGCGACCGGCCCCGGGCCGCCCACCTGGCGGACGACGCCGAATGGCTCGCCGCCCAGCTCGCCTGGCTCATGCCCAAGCAGCCCGAGGTCCTCGGCCTGCTCGCCCTCATCCGCCTCCACCAGGCCCGCTCCGCCGCCCGCTTCACCCCCGCCGGCGACCTCGTCCCGCTCCGCGACCAGGACCGGAGCCGCTGGGACCACGCCGCCATCGGCGAGGCCATCGGCCTGCTGGAACGCGCCGCCACCGCCAAGCGCCCCGGCCCCCACCAGGTGCAGGCCGCGATCGTCGCCTGCCACGCCGAAGCCCGCACCTGGGACGACACCGACTGGGCCCAGATCCTGGTGCTCTACGACATCCTCCTCGCGCTGGCGCCGTCCCCGGTCCACCGCCTGCACCGCGCCATCGCCGTCCACCACGCCCCGCCGCCTCGCGGCGGCCCGTCCAACGCACTGGCCGCCCTCAACGCCCTGTCCGCGACCGACCTGCGCATCCTGGAGCGCTACCCGCTCTACCACGCCACCCGCGCCGAACTGCTGCGCGCCGTCGGCGACGACAACGCCGCCCGAGCCGCCGACCAGCAGGCCTTGGCGCAGACCCGCAACCCCGCCCAGCAGTCCCTCCTCCAACACCGACTCGACCAACCCCTCACCTGACCCCCGCCCGCGACCCGGCCGCCCTCGACTGACACCGATCACGTCAGCGGCCTGCGGGCTTCCAGGTGCGGGCGGCGGTTCACCGGCCCTTCCACACGGGCTCGCGCTTTTCCATGAAGGGCGCGGCGCCTTCGGCATGACCGCGTTGACCAGGCCGAGTTCTGCGGTTTCTCGGCGGCCACGATGACGTCGCAGCCGAGCAGCAGTTCGAGGCCGCCGCCGACCGCGGTGCCCGACCACCGGAACGGTGAGTTCGCCCCGCAGCAGCCGATCGAAGCCCGCCATTCCTTCGGGCGAGCCGAGCGCTGCGACCACGCGTGCCGTGCTCTGGAACGCGGGCGGTGAGCGAGGTGAGCGGCTCGGCGGCCCCGACTCCCAGCGACCGCCCCGCCGGACCGCTGTCCGAACTCGGCAGCGCCGATCCCGGCTTCGACGCCTCGCTGGCCGCCTATGCGACCTTCGGCAGGCTCGGCGGCTATCTCTGGAGCGGAATCAGCCCACGGACCGCGACATCCGCCGCATCACGGCGTTCTGCCTCCGCATGTTCACCCCGGTGAACGGCGAGTCGGCATAGCGGCGCCGCCGGCCGCGCCGCGCGCGCACCCGGACCTTACCTCAGGCGAAGGGCGGCGGACCGCTTCCGACCAGGGTGATGACGTCGGACCAGGCTTCCGAACCGCCGAGCGTGACCTGCGCCTCGCGGCCGTCCGGAAGTCTCAGCGTCCGGTCGTGGGCGTCGTCGGCGTCGAAGTCGGCGATGGTCGCGGTTCCGGACCACTCCCGCTGCTTGGCGCGCAGATCGACGTAGACCTCGGTCTCGATGCCGCCGCTGTTGATCAGGGTGGCGGGCCCCCGGTACCGGCTCATGCCCGGATCGTCTCATCGGGGCCGGCGTGACGTGTGTTCATGAGGACGCACCCTAGCGTTCGGGTCGGACGTTCCCGGCCGCGCCGCTTCCCAGGGCTCGATGCGCTCTCCCAGGGGCCGGCGGCGGGAGTCGGCGCCCGACGCGGTCGCCGGGCCTGCGGCATCCTATGCGGCGCAGTAGGACGGCAGGCCGGCGCGGGAGGTCTCGGCAATGGCACGCAGCCGCTCGGCGGAGACGCCCTGACGGCTGAGCTGGATCAGTCCCTGCGAGACCAGCACGATGTGAGCCGCGAGAACCTCGATCTCCTCGTCGGCCGGGCCGGGGCGGGAGGCCGCCGCGCGGATCCGGGCGGCGACGCCGGACTCCATCCGCTCGGTCGTCCGGCGCGTGATCGCGACGACCTCGGGGACACGGGTGCCGAGCTGGGCCATGCTGTTGATCATCAGGCAGCCGCGGCGGCCGGGCTGGGCGGCGCAGTCGGCGATGACCGCCTCGAAGTACGCGCTCACCGCGGACGCGACCGATCCGGGCGCCTTCACGGCCTCGCACACGAACTCGGCCCGCTGCTCGCAGTACCGCTCGAACAGCCGGAGGAACAAGCCCTTCTTGCTGCCGTAGGCGGCGTAGATGCTGCCGTTGCCGACGCCTGTCGCGGCGGAGACGTCGTCCACGGACGTGCGATCGAACCCGTTGCTCCAGAACAGGTCCGTCGCCGCGTCGAGCAGGGCCGGTTCGTCGAACCGTCGGGGACGTGCCATGGGGGCATGCTACCCAAGGGCACCCCCGGTCACGATCCGGTCATCGTCGGCGAAATTGATTTTGGAGCCGTTACTCCATAACCTGACCTGCCATGAGCCGACAATCACCGGCCGCGCGGCGACGTATCGGCTTCCTGGTCTTCGACGGAATCAAGATGCTCGACCTCGCCGGACCGGCGGAGGTCTTCGTCGAGGCCGACCAGTCCCTGTCGGCCTACGACGTCGTACTCGTGTCACCCGATGGGCGGGACGTCACCACCTCGATCGGCGCGCGCGTCGGCGTGCGGTGCGCGGCCGGGGACGCCGGGCGGTTCGACACGGTCATCATCCCCGGCAGCGAACTCCCGGCCGACGCCTTCTGCACGCCGGAGGTGCTCGCGGCCGCCCGGACCCTCGCCGCCGGCGCCCGGCGCCTGACGTCGATCTGCAGCGGGGCCTTCGTCCTGGCGGAACCGGGGTTCCTGGACGGCAGGCGGGCGACGACGCACTGGAAGTTCACCAAGGACCTGGCTCGGCGGCATCCCGACGTCCTGGTGGAACCCGACTCCATCTTCGTCCGTGACGGCAACGTCTACACCTCTGCCGGCGTCGCCGCCGGCGTCGACCTCGCGCGGCCCCGTCGTCCGTGCCGTCGCGGACCTGATCTGGGCCGACCCCGCTCATCTCTACACCGTGCGGGAACTCGCCGCCCACGCCGGGATCAGCGTCCGGCACCTGACCCGGCTTTTCCGCTCGGAACTGGAGAGCTCGCCCGCCGAGTACGTCGCCTTCGTGCGCTTCTCCGTGGCGCGGGACAGCCTGGAGGCCGGCCGCACGGTGACGGAGACCGCCGGCGTCGCGGGATACGGCAGCTACGAGGCCATGCGGCGCGCCTTCGTGACGCGCCTGCATTCGTGGCCCACGGAGAGGGGCGCCCTGCCCCGCTCGGAAACCAGACTTTGAGAGAGACACGATCGCGGACAACGCCCGATCCGGGAGGTGCGCGACAGACGAGGAGGGAGTGCCGTGGACAGGACGGAACGGGCCGCCGATCCCCGCGAAGCCGGGTCCGGAGGCACGGGGGCCGTCCGGCCGGGGGAGTCGTCCCTGCTCGGCCGCCGTGCGGAGCTGACGCGCGCCCTCGCGGCGGGCGGGCCGGACACCGGCGGCCCGCGCGGGCTGCTCGTGCTCGGTGAAGCGGGCATCGGCAAGAGCGCGCTGCTCGCCGCCGCGACCGAGCACCTGAAGCGGACGGGCGTCCTCGTCCTGCGCGCCTGGGGGAGCGAGGCCGAGTCGCCGTACTCCTTCGCCTGCCTGCACCAGCTCCTGTTCCCGCTGTTCCCGCGCATGGACGTCCTGCCGGAGCATCTGCGGGCGACGCTGGAGACGGTCTTCGGGATGACGCCCGCGATGCGGCCACCGGATCCGATGCACCTGCGCGTCGCGGTGCTGACACTGCTCGGCGACGTCTCGGCACGGCAGCCCGTCGCGCTCGTCATCGATGACGCCCAGCATCTGGACCGCGACTCGGCGGACGTGCTCGGGTTCGCCCTGCGCCGCCTCGTCGGCGCGAGCGTGTCGATCCTGGTGGCCGCGCGCGGCCATGCGGACCTGCACCAGGTGTTCACCGAGCTGCCCCTCCTCGGGCTGGGGCCGCTCGGCGAGCAGGACGCCGCGCGACTGCTGGACGCCCAGCCGCTGCCGCCGACCGGCCGGGCCCGCCTGGAGCTCCTCCGGCAGGCCCGCGGCAATCCACTGGCGATCATCGAGTTGTGCCGGGCCGCCGGCCGCGACCGTCCCGGCCCCGGCGACGGTCCGGCGGCCGGCGGCTCGTGGACACGGGAGGTCTACGCCGGCCGGCTGCGGGCGCTGCCGCCGGCCACGCGGCGGGCGCTCCTGTACGCCGCCGCCGGCGAGCAGGAGGACCTGGCGACGGTGATGCGCGCCGCCGGGTACGGCTCCGACCTCGGGGTCTGGCGGCCCGCCGAGGAGGCGGGCCTGATTGCCGTCTCCGCGGACCGGGTGGACTTCCACCATCCGCTGGTCCGCGCGGCGGCCTACTGGCAACCGGCCGCTCAGCTCCGCCAGGAGGCGCACCGCGACCTCGCCGGAGCGCTCGCCGACGCCCCCGAGCGGCGCGCCTGGCACCGGGCCGGCGCCTGCGTCGGCCCCGACGAGCCGGTCGCCGCGGCCCTGGAGGATTCCGCCGGCCAGGCCGGACGCGGCGCCGGATGGGGCGCCGCGGCGCGGACGCTGCAGCGCGCGGCCGAGCTCAGCCCGGACCCGGCGGACCGGGCCCGCCGGTACGCCAGGGCGCTGCACGCGGCCGACATGGCCGGGGACCGCACCTGGGTCCGCGAACTGGCCGCCAGGATCGTGCCCCTGACCCGCGACCCCGACCTGCTCGGGATCGCGGCCGGCGGCTCCGCGCTGGCGCTGTCGCTGTCCGCCCGCCAGCGCGAGGCGCTCCGGCTGCTGCTCACCACGCTGGAACACACCCCGCCGGCGGACGGCCGGACCCGGCTCGCCCTGGTCTCGGTGCTCGGCGCGGTCGCGCACCAGTCCGGCCTGCCGGAGGCACGGCGGCCCCTGAGGCGTCTCCTGCGCGACGTCCGGATCGAGCCCGGCGCGTCGCTGCTGCGGTCGACCATGGACGACGACGCCTGCGACGCGGTCAGTGACGCGGTCCTCGCCACGGCCGACCCGGCCGTGGCCCCCGCGCTGCTCAGGCGGCCCCGGCGCCCGGACGCACCGCAGCCGGACGACCCCGCGTACGCCGTCCGGTTGCTGGCCACGGGCACGGTCGCCTGGTACGCCGACGAGCCGGGGCTGTGCGCCGACTCCCTGCGGCAGGCCCTGGACGTCCTGCGCCCAGCCGGTGCGGAGGGGGCGGCGGCGAACCACCTGATCCCGCTGGCTGCGTCCCTGATCGACACCGGCCGATGGGCCGAGGCCGATGCCGCGCTGGAGGAGGCGGCGTCCATCGCGGCGGTGCACGGACTCGCCCACGTGGAGATCGACACCGCCGCCCTGCGCGCGACGCTCGCCGGGCTCCGCGGCCGTCCGTTCGCGCTGCCCGGCTCGCTCTGGACGGCGATCGACCTGGACGAGAACCGGGCGACCCACGCGCACTTGCTACGGGCCGCCGCCGTACAGGCCGAGGCGGCGGGCGACCTCGACGAGGCGTTCCGCCATCTGCGCGGCCTCTTCGACGAGAACGGCACCCCGCTGCACCACGTCCTGTCGGCGCGGTCGATCGCGGACCTGATGGCGGTCGCGCGGCGGACGGGACGGCAACAGGAGATCGTCCCGCTGCTGGAGGCGGTGCGAGCGGGGGCGGGGCCGGATCCGACGAAGCGAACGGGGCTGCTGCTGCACCACGCCGAGGCCCTGGTGGACGACTCGCCGCGTGCCGAGCGGCATTTCCGTCTCGCGGTCATCGACCCCGCCGCGCAGCAGTGGCCGTTGGATCGGGGCCGGGCCCGGCTGCACTACGCGCAGTGGCTGCGCCGCAAGCGCCGCCCCTTGGACGCCCGCCCGCTGCTGGCCGCGGCCGCGGACACCTTCACCCGGCTCGGGGCGCACGCGGCGGCCGGGCAGGCGACCGCCGAGCTGCGGGCGAGCGGCGTTTCGTCTCCGCACGGTCCGCGAGCGTCCCATGGTGGCGGCGGCGTGGCGGATCCGCTGGGCGTCCTGACCGCGCAGCAGCAACAGATCGTCCGCCTGGCCGCCAAGGGGATGAGCAACCGCGAGATCGCCCGGCTGCTGACCCTCTCTCCGCGCACCATCGGCTCGCATCTGTACCAGGCGTATCCCAAGCTGGGGGTCAGCAACCGCCACCAGCTGCGCGACCTCGTCGAGGGCTGAGCATCCCTCGGCCGATGATGCGGCGGAAACCGACCGGACACGTGACGGTCGGCGGCCACTACAGTGGACCGGCCCGAGCGATTCCTCTCACATCAATGGCCAGGTGCGGATGAGTGGACGAACACCGCCGGCGGGCGGATGCGGCCGTGCCCGGCCGCCGTTCGTCCCGGACCCCCTCGTGCGCAGCCTCCTCGACGCGTCGGCGGCACCGCCCTACCTGCACCAGATCGGCCCCGTCGACGGGCGCCTCGCCCTGCTGGAGTCGCAGGGGAACGCGCCCGACGACCCCCGCGTGGAGGCCGCCTTCCATGCCGCGCCGGTCGGGCCGTCCGGGCTGACCGGTCTGTGGATCTTCCGCCCGGCCGCCGTCCCCGGCCCGCTGCCCGCCGTGCTCTACCTGCATGGCGGCCGGTGGATGCTGGGGGACGCGCACACGCACTGGCGGCTGATCAGTGCGCTGGTCAAGGTCAGCGGCGCAGCGTTCGTGGTCCCCGAGTACACCCGCACCCCCGAGGCGCGTTACCCCGTCGCCATCGAGGAGTGCTATGCGGTGCTGGAGTGGGCCGCCCGGAATGCCGGTGAACTGGCCCTGCGGGGCGACCGGATCGCGGTCGCCGGCGACTGCGCCGGCGCCACCATGGCGACCGCGCTGGCGATGCTGGCCAAGCGGCGCGGCGGACCGCGGCTGCGCGCCCAGCTGCTGTACTACGCGATGACCGACCCGCGGTGCGACAGCGACTCCCAGGAGCAGTTCGCCGAGGGGCACCTGCTGACGCGCGCGGCGCTGAAGTGGTACTGGCGGCAGTACGGCGGCGGCGAACGGGAGCTCGCCGAGCCGGTCGCCGCGCCGTCGCGCGCCACCGCCGACGATCTGGCCGGGCTGCCGCCCACGCTGATCGTTTCCGCGGAGGGGGACATCGTCCGCGACGAGGCCGAGCAGTACGCGCGTCACCTGCGGCGCGCCGGCGTCGCGGTGACGTCCGTCCGCTACCTCGGCATGGTGCACGACTTCGTGTCGCTGGCCGCCCTTGAGCCCAGCCCGTCCGCGCACGCCGCCATCAAGCAGGGCGGTTCCTTCGTCGCCGAAGCCCTGTCGGACCGCCCTCACGACCGACTCAAGTAGACCCGACTTAAGTAAGACCCGGCACCGTCAGTACTTCGGCAGAGCAGTCGGCCGACCGATGTGTTCAGCGGCGGCGGCGCCCGAAGCTGGACTCATGACGATCAACGAACCCGTACTCGAACCGGCCGCTCAGGATTTCGTCGAGGCCACCAAGAACCCGCCCTTCCTTTACGAGCTGGACCCCGCCGAAGGACGCAAGGCCGTCGACGGCGTCCAGGACGGCGACATCCCGGTTCCGGCCGCCGACGTGCAGGACCTCACGATCCCCGGCGGCCCGTCGGGCGAGGTCTCCATCCGGATCCTCCGTCCGGCCGGCGCCCGGGGCGTCCTGCCCGTGGTCCTCTACATCCACGGCGCCGGCTGGGTGTTCGGCAACGCCCACACCCACGACCGGCTCGTCCGCGAACTCACCGTCCGGGCCCAGGCCGCGACGGTCTTCGTGAACTACAGCCTGTCGCCGGAGGCGAAGTACCCGACCGCGATCGAAGAGATCTACGCGGCGCTGCAGTGGATCGCGGGGCACGGTGCCGAGCACGGCCTCGACCCGGCCCGCATCGCGGTGGCCGGTGACTCCGTCGGCGGCAACATGGCCGCCGCGACCACCATCCTCGCCAAGCGCCGGGGCGGCCCGGACCTGGCCGCGCAGCTCCTCTTCTACCCGGTCACCGACGCCGGATTCGACACCGGCTCCTACGAGGAGTTCGCCACCGGCTACTTCCTGCACCGCGAGGGCATGAAGTGGTTCTGGGACCAGTACACCACCGACCCCGCCCAGCGCGCCGAGATCACCGCCTCGCCGCTGCGCGCGAGCCTGGAAGAGCTCGCCGGGCTCCCGCAGGCGCTCGTCATCGTGGCCGAGGCCGACGTGCTGCGCGACGAGGGCGAAGCGTACGCCGCCAAGCTGCGCGCCGCCGGCGTCCCGACCACGGCGGTCCGTTACCAGGGCATCATCCACGACTTCGTCATGGTCAACGCGATGCGCGACACGCACGCCGCCAAGGCCGCCACCCGGCAGGGCGGCGAGTTCCTCCACGACGCCCTGCACGCCTGACCGATCCCTGCACGCCTGACCGACCCCCCACCTACCGCGCTCTGCGCCATCGATCCTCAGAGGAGTTCGCCCATGGCCGAGAAGGCCGTTCCCACCGTCGTGCTCGTGCACGGCGCGTTCGCCGACGCCGCGAGCTGGTCCGGCGTCATCGCCGAGTTGCAGGGCGACGGCATCCCGGTGGTCGCCCCGCCCAATCCGCTGCGCGGACTCGCCTCCGACGCCGCGTACGTCGCCTCGGTCGCCGCCCAGATCGACGGCCCCGTCGTGCTGGTCGGCCACTCCTACGGCGGTGCGGTCATCACCGTGGCGGGTACCACCGGCAACGTCGTCGGCCTGGTCTACGTCGCCGCGTATGTGCTCGAAGAAGGCGAAAGCCTCGGCGAGCTGCAGGACCGCTTCCCCGGCTCGCCGCTCGGCGCCAACCTGAAGCAGGCGACCTACCCCGTCGAAGGCGGCGACCCGGCCGTCGAGCTCACGATCGCCCCCGAGGCGTTCCCGGAGGTCTTCGCCGCGGACGTCCCCGGCGACGTCACCAGGGTCCTCGCCGTCGCGCAGCGTCCGCTCGCCGCCGCCGCCTTCACCGAGAAGGCCTCCGCCGCGGCCTGGAAGACCAAGCCGTCCTGGGCGCTCGTCGCCGCCGCCGACCAGGCGATCAACCCGGACGTGGAGCGGTTCGGCGCCAAGCGCGCGGGCGCGACCGTCCTCGAGGTCGACGGTGGGTCCCACGCCGTTGCGGTCTCCCGTCCCAAGGACGTGGCCGACCTGATCCGCGAGGCGGTCCGGGCCACCTCCGCCTGACCCGTTCCGAGGGGGGCCGTGCCGTCGGCCGATCACCTGGCCGGCCGACGGCACGTGGAACGTGCAGGGTTCTCCGAGACGCCGATCATCGCCGGCCGGTCGCGACGAGGCCGCCTCGATGGCCGTCCTGGCCCCGGCTGAGAGCATGGCGGCTCGGACGAGGGTCTCGGGGGGGGGTACGCCGCCGCGGCCCACGGTGGCGTGGGGGCGGTGCCGGGCGATGTCAGGTGGCCGCCTTGAGGCGGGCCGGCAGGGTCCGGTGGCCGTTGGAGATGAAGGAGTCCAGCGGGAGGAGTTCGCTCGGCCGCACGGCCAGCTCCAGCCCCGGGAACCTGCTGAACAGCGCGGGCAGCGCGATCGACGCCTCCAGCCTGGCCAGCGGCGCGCCGAGGCAGTAATGGACGCCGTAGCCGAACGCCATGTGCTCCTTGTCGGCGCGGGTGACGTCGAAGAGGTCGGCGTCGTCGCCGTGCGCGTGCGGGTCGCGGCCGGCCGCCGCGTAGCAGGCGAGGATCGCATCGCCCTTGCGCAGTGCGGTGCCGTCCTCCAGTTCGATGTCCTCGACGGCGAAGCGCAGGGGCAGGTTGGCGATCGGGGGCTCGGCCCGCAGCGTCTCCTCGATGACGTCGCCCCAGGTGGCGTGTCCTGCCCGGACCAGGGCCAGCTGCTCGGGACGGGTGAGCATCGCGTGGACGGCGTTGTCGAGAAGGTTGACGGTCGTCTCGTGCCCCGCGCTCAGGAACAGGACGAGCGTGTCGACCAGTTCCTCCTCCGACAGCGGCGAGCCCTCGTCCCTTGCCGCGATGAGGGCCGAGGAGAGGTCGTCCGCGGGACGCGTGCGCTTGTCCCGGACGACGCCGCGCAGGATCTCCTGCATACGCGGGAACGCAGCGGCGGCCTCCTCCGCCCCGGTCGTGGTGCGGAAGAAGGCGTCGACGCAGCGGCGTATCTCGTCCCGCGCGTCCGGGTCCTCGACGCCGAACAGCTCGCAGATCACCCTGATCGGCAGCGGGTAGGCGTAGCGGTCGCGCAGGTCCACCGCCTCGCCCGGGGCGACGGAGTCGAGGTCGTCGAGCAGCTCGGCGACGATCGCCTCGATGCGGGGACGCAGCGCGGCCGTGCGGTGCACGGTGAACGCGCTGGAGATCAGCCGCCGCAGCCGCCGGTGGTCGGGGCCGTAGGCGGTGAGCATGTTCCGCACCGCGACCCAGGCGAACAGCTGCCATCCCGGGCCGACCTCACCGTTGAGCAGGGGCGGCCAGTGCAGGTAGGCGTCCTTGGAGACGCGGTCGTCGGTCAGCAGTCGCCGCAGCAGCGGGGGACTGCTGACCGCCCACGCCTCCACGCCGCCGGGGAGGACGATGCGCGTCGCGGGTCCGCGCGCCCGTATCCGGGCGGCGTCGCCTTGGACGTCGCGCCCGGTGGGATCGATGGCGAACGGCTCGTCGTTCTCGGAAGCGCGCACCGGACCCTCCGTCTGCTCGATGGTGCCGAGCGTCTCCCTCCTAAGGTCCGTCCGGCGGCGTCCGTCCGCAAGGGGCGCCGCGACGCGGCACCGGCGGGTGCGGGTCAGGACAGGATGAGCACCAGGCCGCCGGCGAAGATCAGGTAGAACACCCCGGCGAAGGCCAGGCGGGCCGGGGTGAGCCGGTGCGCGCGCATGGTGGCCAGCAGGTACACGATCGCGACCATGGTGATCAGCCCCGACCAGGCCAGCGCGTGGTCGAACTTCCAGGAGGTGAACAGCAGGCCCAGTCCCGAGGGGACGGTCGCCTGGATCATCATCGCGCCGGAGATGTTGGCCAGCGCCAGCCTCGTCTTGCCCTGCCGCACCCAGATGATCGCGTTCATGATCTCCGGCAGCTCGGTCGCGATCGGGGACAGCAGCAGCGCGGTCACCGCCGCGGGCAGGCCGATCATCGGCCCGATCGCGTCCAGCTGGTGCACGAACAGCTGCGACGACACGAAGATCACCGCCAGCGTGGCGAGCGTCTGCGCCACCACGGCCCAGGTCGCCGGAACCTCCCGGCGCGGCTGGAGCTTCAGCGGCTCCAGCTCGTCCTCGTCGTCGGCGACGGCGTCCTGCGCACCGGGTGCCGTCTCGCCGGCGGCGTGGTCGACCGCGTGCGGCGCGGCCGAGCCGCCGGACATCTCGCGCCAGAAGTACACCGCGTACACCGCGAAGAACGCCAGGCCGAGGACGGGCTTGAACGCGAACGCCACCAACCCCAGCGCGACCTTGACGACGAACACCGCCAGGAACCAGCGCTGGTCCTTCACCAGCCGCGCCAGCTCGCCCGGCCCGGTCAGGACCTCCCGGTGCCCGTCGGAGGCGCCCGTACCGCCGCGGCCCGCGGCGGTGGCGCCGCCGGTGCCCGCGTGCGCCCCGCCGACCGCGGCCCCGGCCGGGACGGCGGCGGCCTCAGCGCCCGCCAGCCTGCGGCGGCGCAGCAGCAGCGCCACGCCGGTCACCGCGTAGGCGACGGTCGCCAGCGCGAGCGGCCCGCCCATCGCCGCGCCGACGCCGATGTCCTTGGCCTCGGCCGTCCCGCCGGTCGTCACCGCCACCAGCGTCACCACCGATTCCGGCAGCGCGGTCCCGAAGGCGGCGAGGATCGTGCCGACCGCCATCTTCCCGACGTTGAGCCGCTGCCCCAGCCACTCGACCGCGTTGACGAACCACTCGCACGACAGGTAGATCACGACCGCGCACACGATCAGCAGCACGAAATGCCACACGACCCGTCACCTCAAGCCTTCCCGCGCAAGGCGTGCCGGGGGGCGAGGAACATCAGGGCAGGAATCCGGGGAGCCCGCGACCTCGACCCTCCGACGACGCGCATGCGCCATCGTCAAAGGACCGAAGGTCTCGTCCGCCCGCCTCAGCGGCGGGCCCGGCCACCGGGAACCATCGGGTTCCAGCATGTCGACGACCGGTTCGCAGGACTACTCCCCTTCACAAACGCCAGGAGACTACCGCATCTCCGCTCCGCCGCGCGTGGTGGTCGCGCGGGACGTCCATGAAGGTATGAATCCTTGTTCATGTATTCCTGCTACGGTGGATCAGGCGGGCCCCGGGGCGGGGCCGGCCTTCGACCGACGGCTCCCGAAGGACCCACCGAATGTCTTCCACGTTGACCGGCCCCGCTCGCGCCGCGGCCGGGGACGGCGTACCGGCCGGCGGAGCGCCACGCCGCCGCACTCGGGTGCTCGCGCTGCCCGAGGCCCGGTGGGCGGCGGCCGCGCTGGTGCTGTTCCTGGCCGGGCTTCCGGTGTACCTGCTCGACGGCCCGGCCTGGGCGTGGGGCGCGCTGTTCGCCGCGACCTACGTCACCGGCGGGTGGGAGCCCGGCTGGGCCGGGCTGAAGGCCCTCATGGGCAGGACCCTGGACGTGGACCTGCTGATGGTGGTGGCCGCCCTCGGCGCGGCGGCGATCGGGCAGGTCCTGGACGGGGCGCTGCTGATCGTCATCTTCGCCACCTCCGGCGCCTTGGAGGCGGTCGCCACCGCCCGCACCGCCGACTCGGTCCGCGGCCTGCTCGACCTGGCCCCCGCGACCGCGACCCGCCTGGACGACGACGGCACCGAGCACACCGTCCCCACCGACCGGCTCGCCGTCGGCGAGACCATCCTCGTGCGGCCCGGCGAGCGCGTCGGCGCCGACGGCCGCGTCCTTTCCGGGGCGAGCGAGGTCGACCAGGCGACCATCACCGGTGAGCCGCTGCCGGTGGCCAAGCAGTCCGGCGACGAGGTGTTCGCCGGCACCCTCAACGGCACCGGTGCGCTCCGGGTGAAGGTCGAACGCGATCCGTCGGACTCGGTGATCGCCCGGATCGTGGCGCTGGTCGAGGAGGCGTCCGAGACCAAGGCGCCGACCCAGCTGTTCATCGAGAAGGTCGAGCGGCGCTACAGCGCGGGAATGGTCGCGGCGACGCTGGCGGTGTTCGCCGTCCCGCTGGCCTTCGGCGCCGACCCGACCGGGGCGCTGCTGCGCGCGATGACGTTCATGATCGTCGCGTCGCCGTGCGCGGTGGTGCTCGCCACGATGCCGTCGCTGCTGTCGGCCATCGCCAACGCCGGACGGCACGGCGTGCTGGTCAAGTCGGCGGTGGTGATGGAGCGGCTCGGGCAGGTCGACCAGGTGGCTCTGGACAAGACCGGCACCCTCACTGAAGGCGTCCCGCAGGTCAGCGACATCCGCCCGCTCAGGGGCGCGGGCCTGACCGAGGACGCCCTGTTGCGGCTGGCGGCGGGAGCGGAGCATCCCAGCGAGCACCCCTTGGGCCGCGCCATCGTCGAGGCCGCCCGCGCCCGCGGTCTGGACGTGCCCGCCGCGGCCGACTTCTCCTCCGCCCCCGGGGCCGGCGTCACTGCGACCGTCGACGGCCACCGGGTCGAGGTCGGCAGCCCGGCGCGGCTTCGGAGCGGACGCGGCGCCCACCCCGCGCTCGTCATGGCCGAGCGGTTGGAGGAAGAGGGCCGCACCGCGGTGCTGGTCGAACTCGATGGCGCCCCGATCGGCGTACTCGGCATCATCGACCGGCTCCGGTCCGACGCCGCCGCCACCGTCACCGCCCTGACCGCCCTAACCGGCACCGCACCGGTCCTGCTCACCGGTGACAACCCGCGTGCCGCCGCCCACCTCGCCGACCAGGCCGGCATCGGCGACGTCCGCGCGGGCCTGCTGCCGCACGACAAGGTCGCCGCCGTCCAGGAACTGGAACGCTCCGGCCGCAACGTGCTCCTCGTCGGAGACGGGGTCAACGACGCTCCCGCGCTGGCCGCCGCGCACACCGGCATCGCCATGGGCCGCGCCGGATCCGACCTGGCCCTGGAGACCGCCGACGCCGTCATCGTCCGCGACGAACTGGCCACCGTCCCCGCCGTCGTCGACCTGTCGCGGCGGGCGCGCCGGCTGGTGGTGCAGAACCTGGCCATCGCCGCCGTGGTCATCACGGGCCTGGTGATCTGGGACCTGGCCGGAACCCTGCCGCTGCCCCTCGGCGTCGCCGGGCACGAGGGCTCCACGGTCATCGTCGGCCTCAACGGGCTGCGCCTGCTCACCGAGGGCGCCTGGCGCCGCGCCGCCCGCCCCGCACACCGGTGAGGCTTCGCCGGCGGACGCGGTACCGGCGGAGCCGCCATGCGGGGACGAATGAACATTGGTTCATGTATGCATGGCGCGGCGTACGATGGCCGCATGGGCCACGGAGCTGATCGATCGGCCGGCGGCGTCCCGCGCGGACGCCTGGACGCGGCCGGTGCCGCGAGGGTGGCCACCACACTGCAGGCCCTGGCCACTCCCTCCAGGCTGCTGATCCTCGCCCGGCTCCGAGAGGGCCCGCTCCCGGCCACGGAATTGGCGGCCGAGGTCGGCATGGAGCAGTCCGCCTGCTCCCACCAGCTGAGGCTGCTGCGCAACCTCGGCCTGGTCACGGGCACGCGGAAGGGGCGGTCGGTCGTGTACACGCTGTACGACGACCACGTCGCCGAACTTCTGGACCAAGCCCTCTACCACGTCGAGCACCTCAGGCTCGGCCTGACCGACGCCCCAGGCTCCCGCGAAACCAACCCGGACGCCGCTCCCGTGACGACCGCCCCCTAGCCCCCGACTGGGGGACAGGACACGCGCTCCGTCCGGGTGCCCGCGGTGTCGCCGGGGAGTGGCGTCACGTGGCGGGGGTTGCCGGTCAGGGTGAGGACGGCGGGGACGAGGGTCATCCTGCGTTCGCGGGCGGGGGGAGCAGTGCGCCGAGCACGGCGGTGAACGCCTGCTTGATCACGTCTGCGGTGACGGTCTCGGGGTCGGCGAGATGCTCGTTGACCAGGCCGTTGGTGAGGCAGTGCAGGATCAGGCCGGCCAGCTCCGCCGGGACGGCGGCACCGGTGCCGGTGCGCTCGGTCACCTCGGCGACGGAGCGGGCGGCGGCGTCGCGCTGCGCGCGGCGCATCGGGGCCAGCACGGCCCTGGTCCGCTCGTCGCGCGCGGCGCGGGCGGCGAACTCCAGCCCGAGCCGGCCGTGCTGGATGTCCCCGGTGATCCGGTCGGCGATGAGCTCGGCGACCCGTTCGATCACCGCACCCGCGTCGGCGGCGCCGTCGATCTCGGCGGTCACGGCGGCCAGCTCGTCCTGCGCCCCCTGGTCGAGGACGGCCCCGAACAGCTCCTGCTTTCCACCGAAGTTGGAGTAGACGGCGCCCTTGGTGAAGCCGGCGGCATGGGCGATGTCCTCGATCCGGGCGTCGGCGTAGCCGTGTTCGGTGAACGCCCGCACCGCCTCGGCCAGCAGCCGCCGCCGCACTTCCGCGCGGGGGACCCGCCGCGCGGGCCCTGGGTTGTCGGTCATGACCGGACCGTAGCATACTGAAAGTATTCAATACTTTCAGTATCGAGTTCGGAGGCTCGTTGATCCCCTCATTCCGCCGCTCCGCGCTCCCGGCCACCGGAGCGCTCCTGCTCGCGTCCCTCACCGGCTGCGGGGCCTCGGCCGGCGACGCCTCTCCCGAACGGCGCGACTTCGGCCCCGCCGGCTCCCGCCTCACCATCGCCAAGGACCGGGGCGACCTGGACATCCGGCCCGCCGACGTCGGGAAGGTGCAGGTGACACGCTGGTTCGACCGGTGGGCGCTGATCGGCGGGAAGCCGGCCGCGACCTGGGATCTCACCGGCGACCGGCTCACCCTGTCCACCGACTGCGGCACCCTGGTCGGCGGCTGCGCCGTGCGCTACCAGGTGCTGGTGCCCCGCGACCTCACGGTCGAGATCCAGGGAGAGAACGGAAGGATCTCGGCCACCGGGTTCGGGACCGCGCTGCGCATCCGCAGCACCAACGGAGCGATCAGGGTCGCCGGTGCGACCGGCCCGCTCGACCTGCGCACCGAGAACGGTGAACTGCGCTCCACCGCGACCAGGGCACCGCAGCTCTCGGCCACCTCCCAAAGCGGAAAGGTCGACCTGTCGTTCGCCGCCGCGCCGCGGCAGGTGGCCGTGACCACCGAGAACGGCGAGGTGAACGTGACCGTCCCGCGCGCCCCGTACAAGGTCACCACTACTACCGACAGCGGCGACGTCCGCGCTGACGTCCCCAAGGACGCCTCGGCCTCCCGCTCGATCACCGTCCGCACCGACAGCGGAGCGATCGCCTTGAACACTGCGGCGAGCGCCTGACCTGGGGAGTCGCTCATGGGATTGGGCATTGCTGAGGAGGGGATCCCGGGGTTCTGCGAGCCCGGCGGCGATGAACCGCGCTGGTGGCGTCGGCGCGATGAGTCCGCCGGTCTCCCCGGGTCTACCTCTCAACCGAGACAGCCGACTCAGCGGGAGCAAGCATGGGCCTCATCCACATCGAGATGTTCGCGACCCTCGACCTGGTCGGGCAGTCGCCCGGCGGCCCCGACGAGGACCCGGTGGGGTTCCCGTTCGGAGGCTGGCAGGCGCCCCTGCTGGACGACGTCGCCGGGGCCCAGGTGGGCGCCGCGTACGAGGGCACGGACGCGCTCCTGCTCGGCCGGCGGACGTACGACATCTTCGCCGCCTACTGGCCGCACCAGGAGGGCGGCCAGGACAACGAGATCGCCACGCTCTTCAACAGGGTCCCCAAGTACGTGGCCTCCCGCGGCAGGCCCGACCTCTCCTGGGCCGGGTCCTCGCAGCTCGGCCCGGACCTGGCCGCCGCGGTGCGCGAGATCCGCGACCGGCACGAGAACGTCAAGGTCGTCGGGAGCCTGAACCTGGTGCAGACGCTCCTGCGCGAGAAGCTGTTCGACCGTCTCGACCTGTGGGTGCATCCGATCCTGCTCGGCGTCGGGAAGAAGGTGTTCGACGGGGGAGCGGTGCCCGCGAACGTCACGCTCCTCGAACCGCCGGCGGCCAGCCCGAAGGGCACCGTGTACCTGCGCTACGGGCTCGCCGACGGCACTCCCGCGACGGGGGACATGACCGCTCCCGACCGCGGCACCGGGCGCGACGACTGAGTCCGCGCGGCGAGAGATGGCGCCACGTCGACCTCCTACGCCTTGTAGGACATACTGACCGTGATCGTTGACCGGATCACGGAGGTATCGGTGACCACTCATGACCAGCATGGATCTCATCAGCATGTCGCGGAGGGCCATGGAGATCATCACCCTGCGCCGCCCGAGCACGGCGCCATGGACGCCGGACATGCCCACCACGAGGGCCACGGCGGTCCGGTCTCCTGGGGGACGGCGGCGCGGGCGACCCTGCACTGCCTGACCGGTTGCGCCATCGGCGAGGTGCTCGGCATGGTGCTCGGAACGGCCTTCGGCTGGTCGAACGCGGCCACGATCGTCGCGGCGGTCATCTTGGCCTTCGTGTTCGGGTACGCGTTGACGATGCGCGGCGTCCTCAAGGCGGGGCTGTCGGTGC
The DNA here is from genome assembly GCF_040299565.1 of Spirillospora sp. NPDC000708. Lineage (NCBI taxonomy): Bacteria > Bacillati > Actinomycetota > Actinomycetes > Streptosporangiales > Thermomonosporaceae > Spirillospora > Spirillospora sp. NPDC000708. The sequence goes on along the minus strand of NZ_JBEPCJ010000001.1, from coordinate 138,511 downwards.
GGGCGGCGTTCGGGGTGGCGCTGGCCGCCGACACCGTGTCGATCGTGGTGATGGAGATCCTGGACAACGCGACCGTGGTCGTGATCCCGGGAGCGATGCATGCGGGCCTCGGGGACGTGCTGTTCTGGGGCGCGCTCGCCGCGGCCCTCGTCATCGCCTTCGTGTTCACCACGCCGGTGAACCGCTGGATGATCGGCCGGGGCCGGGGGCACGCCGTGGTGCATCAGTACCACCACTGATCCACCGGACGGCGGTGGCAGGCGGGAGTTCCGGCACAATGTGGGGAGGACGGAGGTGGCCGCGTGGCCGGATTGGCTGGATCGCTCGAGCGCTCCATCATGGACGTGCTCTGGGCGGCGCCCGGCCCGCTGCGGGTCCGCGAGCTGCTGGCGAGGCTGAATGAGAACGCCGAGAAGAAGCTCGCCTACAACACGGTGCAGACGGTGGCCGAACGGCTGGCGCAGAAGGGGATGCTGCAGCGCACGCCCGACGGCCTGGCCTTCCGCTACAGCCCCACCAGGCCGCGGGAGGAGTACGCGGTCGAGTTGATGCTCGACGTGCTCACCGATGCCCCGGACCACGGGGCCATCCTGGCGAGGTTCGCCGAGAGCGTCCCGCCCGAGGACGCCCGGCACCTGCTGGACGTCCTGCGCCGGCGGGCCTCCGGCGACGGGGCCTGACCGCATGCTCTTCTCGGTGCTCGCCCTGATCGCGTCGGCGGTGCTGCTGGGCTGCCTCGCCGGGCCGGTGCTCGATCGGCTGCGCCGGCCCGCCGTCGGCCCAGGGGCCGCCATCGCCTGCTGGGCGGCGGCTCTCGCCGGGACGTTCATCGCGAACACGGCCGTCGTGGTGGTCGCCCTCATCTCTCCGCCGGGGCCGGGCCACGGTCTCCTGGAGTGGCTGCGCGACTGCCTGCCGCACCACGGATCCCTGGCCGTCATCATGGCGGCGGCGGCGACCCTGGTGCTGATGACGGCCTGCTGCTCCCGGCTGGCGAGCGGCCTTCCGCGGCTCGGCCGTGCCGTGCGCCACCGTCGCCGGCATCGGGAGCTGCTGCGCCTGGTCGCCCGGGAGCACGGCCGGCATGCCGACGTCCTGGTGCTCGATCACCCCGTCCCCGTGGCGTACTCCCTGCCCGCCCGCCGGCGCGCGATCGTGGTCAGCACCGGCGCGCAGGAGACGCTCACCGAGGCGGAGCTCGGCGCGGTCCTGGCCCATGAGCGCGCCCACCTGCGCCAGCGGCACCACGCACTGCTGCTCATGCTGGACGTCGTCCATGCGCTCCTGCCGTGGCTGCCGACGGTCCGGCGCGCGAAGTCGAGGCTGCCGCTCCTGCTGGAGATGGCCGCCGACGACGCCGCGGCGAGCGCCTACGGCAGGCGGACGCTGGTCGACGCGTTGTGCCGGCTCTCCGCCGTCCCCGGGGTGGCGGGGGCGCTGGGAGCGGCGGGGGATTCCGGGTCGGCCGCGCTGGTCGAGCGGGTGCTGCGCCTGGAGGCGGCCGCCCCCGTCCGGGCGCGCCGGTCCGTTCGCCTCGCGACCTGCGCCTTCGCGGCGGCGGCCGTGGCCACGCCGCTCCTGGTGGGGGCCGTCGCGATCGCGGAGCTGTCCACGACCTGCTGAGGGACTTGTCGGCCTTCGTGTGAAATCTGGTACTCGGGTGGCGAAGGAGCACGGGACCTCCTACGCTTCGTAGGAGGTCGCGGTGACGCGTCCCCGCCGGGGACGGCCGACGACCGGTAGGCGTTACCGGAGAGGACAGCGCATGCAGCGACGAGCTGCCGGCACCAGCACGTCAGCCCGCCGCCGGATCACCGCGAGCACGGCTTGGACGGCCTCGGTCGTGCTCTCCGTCGGGCTCCTGACGCCGGTGCCCGCCGAGGCGAAGCCCAAGCCGACGCGCAAGGAGCTGACGGCGCAGCAGAAGAAGCTCGCCGACGAGGCCGAGAAGCTCAGCGAGCAGTACAACGGGCTGCGGGAGCGGCTCCGGCAGGCCCAGAAGGCCGCCGCGGTCGCCAAGACGAGCGCCGACCGCCAGAAGAAGACGCTGGCCGAGGCGCGCGACCGGATCGCGAAGCTCGCCGCGGACACCTACAAGAACGGCCCGGTCGACCCCGCGATCAGTTTCGCCTCGGCCGGCGATCCGCAGGCCGTGCTGGATCGGTCGGCGGCGCTCAACTACTTCGCCAGTCAGGACAACACGCGCATCGTCCAGCTGCTGCAGACGATGCAGGGCGCCGAGCGCGCGCGCAAGGCCGCCGAAGCGCGCGCGAGCCAGGTTCGTCGGCTGACCGACGAAGCGAAGAAGAAGCGCGGGGAACTCCAGGTCAAGCTCAAGAAGGTCGAACGCCAGCTGGGGACCTACTCCAGCACCGGCTCACGTCCGGGCTCCATCCCGAGCGTGGGGTCGGGAGGGGCTTCGGCCAAGGCGATGGGGGCGGTGCGGGCGGCGCTGAGCCAGCTCGGGGTTCCCTACTCCTGGGGCGGCGGGACCGCGTCCGGGCCGAGCTACGGCACCGCGCAGGGCGCCAACATCAAGGGCTTCGACTGCTCCGGCCTCACCCTGTACGCCTACGCCCAGGTCGGCATCAGCCTCGGCCACTACACCGGGAGCCAGTACAGCGCCGGAACCCATGTGAGCCAGAGCCAGCTCAAGCCCGGTGACCTGGTCTTCTTCTACAGCGACCTGCACCACATGGGCATGTACATCGGCAACGGCAAGATGGTCCACGCCCCGCAGACCGGCGACGTCGTCAAGATCGCCCCGATCGCCGGCCGCCCGTTCGCGGGAGGCGTCCGCCTCGCCTGACCGCCTTGCTCGATCGCCTGCCGTCCGAGCCCGCGTCCCCGTCACCTGCCCCCCGGTGACGGGGACGCCTCGTTTCCAGGCAGCCCGATGCCGACCGCTCAGGGGCGGGCGGTGGACGGGGCGAGGATCGACTGCACGGTGGCGGTCACGACCTGGGCGGTCTCCTCGGCTTTCAAGCGTCCGGCGCGGTTCTCCTCGGCGGCTCCTTGCAGGACGTAGTGGATGACGTTGACCAGCCATGAGATCGGCAGGTCGGTGCGGAACACGCCGTCGTCCTGGCCTCGCTTGATGAGCTCTTCCATCCGCTGAGCGGGGGCGGCGTGCCGCGCGCGGATGCGTTCGGCGGGAAGAACGCCTTGAGCGGCTGTCAGCAGGGCGGCGGATTCGGCGACGAGGGTCCAGCTGGAGCCGAGCAGCCGGCTGAGGGCGTCCCGCGCGTCGCCTGTCAGGTCGACGGCGGACAGCGCCTCGTCACCGGCGCGCAACGCGTCCGCAAGAGCGGCCTCGACCAGGTCGGCCCGGGTGCGGAAGTGGCCGTAGAGCGTCATCCGGCCCACCCCGGCGGCCTTGGCGATGTCGTCGATCCCGGCGGCCGGATCGCGGCTGAGCATCTCGCGCGCGGCGGCGACGATGCGGGCGATGCTGCGCTCGGCGTCTGCACGGCGACGCGGTCCGGCGGCGGAAGGCATGCCCGCCATCTTAACTCGTACTGGAACATACATGTTACGCTCCCCGTTGTAAGTCGTACTTCTGCATACGAGTTAGGGGAGGGGTTCGATGACAGAAGAGATCCAGGGCACGTCCGCGCAGGTCGCAGCGGTTCATCCGCTGCGATGGCGCATCCTCGGATTCCTGGGCGTGGCCCAGCTGATGCTGATCCTCGACGTCACCGTCGTGGCCATCGCGCTGCCGCACATCGAGACCGATCTCGGCCTGAGCCGCCAGGCCGTGACCTGGACGGTCAGCGCCTACACCCTCGCGTTCGGCGGCCTCATGCCGCTGGGCGGGCGGACCGCCGACCTGATCGGGGCCAAGCGGGTGGTCCTCGCCGGGCTCCTGGTCTTCACGGCGGCGTCGCTCACCACCGGGCTCGCCGGATCGGCCGGGGTGCTGCTGGGCGGCCGCGTCGCCCAGGGCGTCGGCGCGGCGATGCTGTCCCCGTCGGCGCTGTCGCTCGTCGTGAGCATGTTCGACGGGGACGAGCGGAACAAGGCGCTGGGCGTCTGGTCGGCGCTCGGCGGTGGCGGCGCCGCCCTCGGCGTGCTGCTGGGCGGCCTGCTCACCGCCGGTCCCGGCTGGCCGTGGGTCTTCTTCGTCAACGTGCCCATCGGCCTGGCGATCTTCGTCGCGCTCGCCTGGATGCTGCCGCGGCAGCCCGCGGTGACGCCCCGGCCCCGGCTCGACGTGCTCGGAGCGGCGCTGGTCACCGCCTCCTCCAGCGTGCTGATCTACGCGATCGACCGCGCCGGCGACCACGGCTGGTTCACCGCCGCGACCGGCGGGTTCGCGCTGGTCGCCGTCGTCGGCTACCTGGCGTTCGCCGTCAGGCAGAGGACCGCCGCGTCGCCGATGATGGACGTCGTGCTGCTGGTGCGGCGGCCGGTGGCCACCGGCACGTTCCTCATCGCGATGGCGACGGCCCTGATGGTCGCGGTCTTCTTCCTCGGCACGTTCTACTTCCAGCACGGCCGGGACTACGGCGCTCTGCTCACCGGGCTGCTGTTCCTCCCGGTCGCGGGGGCGACGATGCTGGGCGCGGACCTCACCGGACGGGTGATCGCCAAGGCGGGGGCCCGCCGGATGGGCGTGGCCGGCCTGCTCACCGCCGCCGTCGGCATGGCCGTGCCCGCCCTGTCGATGCATCCCGCGACCGTGGTGGCCGGCATCGCGATCGCGGGCGCGGGCACCGGCGCCGTCTTCGTCGTCGCGTCGGCGACCGCGCTCGGACAGGTGGCTCCGCACGAAGCCGGCATCGCCTCCGGAATCGTCAGCACCTTCCACGAGTTCGGCGCCTCGATCGGCGCCGCGGTGATCTCCAGCGTCGCGGCGGCGAGCATCGTCGGCGACACCCTGTCCGGTTTCACCGACGGCTTCGTCCTCGCCTCCGCGGCCGCCGCCGCGGCGGCCCTCGTGGCGGCCGTCCTGACCCCGGGAGGACCGACGCGAGCTGACGAGTGATCGTGGTCAGAAGACGGGATTGAGGGCGGCGGTCAGGAATCGGCGGGGGGTGCGGGAGCCGTCGGCGGGGACGGTCCACAGGTCGGAGCCGTAGTCGCCGGGCAGCGAGTAGGCGACCTGCGTGCCGCCGATCCAGACGGCCTGGTCGTCGACGCTCCTGGTCTCGGCCAGCGGGGTCTCGCGCATGGCCCGCAGGTCGAGGACGGTGAGGCGCCACGAGCCGCAGCGCGCGCCGTCCCGCGTCCCGCCGCGCGACGCCCCCCCGGGGCCGTGGTCGTCACTGCCAGATCGCGGTGATGGGGGAGGCCGACGCCGCGTTCCCGGCGTGGGTGGTGCCGTACATGTCCTCGATGGTGCGCAGCAGGTTGTAGTGGTTGTACTGAGTGGCGTCCGCGCCGGTCTTGACGTGGGCGCCGTACACGACCGCCGGGATCCGGTTGCCGGCGAGCCCGTTGTCCTCGTCGAAGGTGACGATGAGGACGCTGTTGTGGGTCTTGGCCCACTGGGCGTAGCCGTCGAGCTTGCTCTTCAGCCACGTGTCACCGGTGCTGACCGAGCAGTCGTGCATGTCGTCGCACAGGTTCGGCACGACGAACGACACCGTCGGGAGCGTGGTGTAGTCGGTGGGCCATTGCGTGAACGTGTGGCCCGTGGACGCCGGCAGGTTGCTGAAGGAGAACCACGGGTTGTGCTTGCGGGCGTACTTGCCCGAGCTGCTGCTGCACACCGTGGACCCCTCGGACGGCAGGCCCTCGTTGTAGCTGCCGAAGGTCCGGCCGGCGGTGCGGACCTCGGCGCCGAGATTCGCCGTGCTGTAGGGGGATCCGGGCGGCGGGCAGGTGTCGTCCGTGGTGCCCTGCGTGCTGCCGGAGAACAGCGCGAAGTAGTTCGGTTGGCTCGGGTGCGTCTCGGCGTAGAAGTTGGTGAGGTTGGCACCGCCGTTCGCCAGCGAGGTGAGGTACGGCGCGCTCGAAGAGCCGATGACCTGCGAGTACGAGTGGTTCTCGAAGATCGCCACGACGACGTGGTCCGGGGTCGGCACGGTGGCGGCGTGCGCCTCGCGACGCGCGCTCGTGGCGGTCACCGCGATCGCGCACACCAGCGCGGCGAGGGCGGCGGCGAGGGCGATCGGCAGCGGCCGGCGCGGGGCCGGCCATGGGGCACGGGAGAGGGCGTTTCGTTCGGGCACGGGGCCTCCTGCGAATGCGTCCGCTGCCGGGCGACGGGGGGTGAGCCCGGCGACCGAAAGATGTCACCGGCGCTCCTCGGCGCCGGGACGGTCGCGGGGCGGCCCGAAGGCGCGTTCCCCAACGCTCGATGAACGGACCGCCGTTTCGGGCGTCCGTTCGGCGGCCCCTACCCGACCGTCAAGCCCCGAACCCGACCGTCAAGCCCCGAACCCGACCGTCACCCCGGACCCGACCGTCACCCCGGACCCGGCCGTCAAGCCCCGGACCCGGCCCGCCGAGGCGGGCCGGTTCTCGGCTCAGGCGCGACAGCGCCCCTGGTCAGGCCGCGCCGCCGGGGTAAGGGCTGATCATCGCGCCGAAGTAGGCCTCGGGTGCCCCTTCCATGTGCTCGGGCGCTTCGCTCATGAAGGCCCGCAGCAGCGGCGTCGCGTTGTGCCGGTCGAGATCCTCCTGCGAACGCCAGATTTCGTAGAGGAAGAACCGGCCGTCCTCCTGCTCGTGCAGGTGGTACTGGAGGCTGCCCTCGTGTCCCCGGGACGGCTCGACGAGATCCAGAAGGAGCCTCCTGAGTTCGTGGGCGTGCCCCGGCTTGGGGGTCAGGAATCCGTAGAGCGAAACGGGCGCTGAGGTGGCCGAAGTCGTCGTCATGCGATCAACGTAGGATGTGACATCGATGTGAGGTTCAAGCCGCGTGCCTATGGGGTGGGTCACATGAAGATCGGGGAGCTGTCCCGCCGGACGGGCGTGTCCGTCCGCCTCCTGCGCTACTACGAGGCCCAAGCCCTGCTCACCTCGCACCGCAGCCCGGGCGGCCACCGCCATTACGGCCCCGAGGCCCCCGCGGCGGTCGCCCGCATCCGCGCCCTGCTCGCCGCCGGGCTCCCCACCCGGGTCATCCGGGAGATCATGCCCTGCTTCGCGGGCGACGGCACCGAGGTGCAGGCCTGCGTTCTCGACCACCTCAGAACCCAGATGGCCGAGCTGGACTCCCGCATCGCCGACCTCGCCCAGGCCCGAGCGGCCCTGGGCGACATCCTCCAGGCCTCCACCCGATCCCTTACCAGCGCCTGAACCGGCCGGCGCCCCGGCCGCCGTTCCGGCCGTCGACCCGGCCGCCGTTCCGGGTCAGCGGAGCGTCGCCGTCACCACGGCGTCGGGCTCCGCGCCGGCCTGGACGAGCACGTTCCCGTCCGGCGCCCAGACGCCGGAGCCGCCGGACGTCTCGCGGTACTCGCCGCTCGCTCCCGCAGCGGTGGACAGGACGACCCAGACGCCGTGTGCGGCGGCCCGATCCCGCATGTGCTCGTCGCGGCGGGCCGCCCGTTCCCGCCCTGCCCCGTACAGGGTGCTGGCCACGTAAGCGTCGATGCTCAACGCCGCGGTGTCGGCCGCGTGCTGCGGCACCGCCGCGTCCCGGCAGACGGCCAGGCCCAGCCGCCATCCGTCGATCTCCAGGACCTCCGGCTTCTCGCCGGGACTGAACCGGCGGACCTCCTCGCCGTGAAGGTGCATCTTCCGATATGCCACCGTCGTGCTCTCGCCCGTGACGGCCAGCGTCGCGATGTACTCACGCCCATCGTCTTCCCGCACCGGAGCGCCCACCAGGGCGACCGCGTCGGCGCTGTCGCACGCGGCCCGGATCGGATCCAGCCGCGCGTCGTCCGCGGCCACGGCGGGAGCCGCAAGGTCGTAACCGGTCAGCGACAGCTCCGGGAAGACCACCAGACGCGCGCCCGCGCGCCGCACCACCCCGGCCTGGCGGCTGGCGTTATGGACGACATCCAGCTCGTCACACGCGGGCTGGGCTACGGCGACCGTCAGAGATCCAGGCACGAGGACATCATTCCGGATGAGAGGCAGGCGCGGTCCGCGAATCGTCGAAAGGCGTCCGTCGCCGCTCGCGGGTGCGGCGTCGGCTCTGCGGCCGTCAACGGGTTTCGCTGAAGGTCCTCCGGTAGGAGCCGGGTGTGGTGCCGAGGTGCGCCCGGAAGTGGCGGCGCAGATTGACCGCCGAGGCGAGGCCGACCCGGGTGGCGACGGCCTCCACGGGAAGGTCGGTCCGTTCGAGGAGCACTCGTGCCGCGTCGAGGCGGCGGCCGAGCAGCCACTGCCCTGGGCTGGTGCCGAGCTGTTCGGTGAACTGCCGGGCGAGTGTCCGGCTCGACAGTCCGGCGCGTTCGGCGAGCCGGGCGACGGTCAGCCGGGTGTCGAGCCGGGAGGCGGCCCACTCCAGCAGTGGCGCCAGCGACGCGTCCGCCTTGGCGGGGACGGGCTGTGCGGCGTACTGGAGCTGGCTGCCCTCGCGGTGCGGCGGCAGCACCATGTTCCGGGCGATCTGGGCGGCGTACGCCGCGCCGTGGTCGGAACGCACGAGGTGCAGGCACAGGTCGATGCCCGCGCCGGTTCCCGCGCTGGTCGCCACGTCGCCGTCGTCCACGTAGAGCACGTCCGGGTCCACGCGCACGCCGGGGAAGGCGGCGGCGAGCCGGGCGGTGTGGCGCCAGTGGGTGGTGGCGCGGCGGCCGTCGAGGAGTCCGGCCTGGGCGAGGACGAACGCGCCCGTGCAGATGGCGACGATCCTCGCCCCGCGCTGGTGGGCGGTCCGCAGCGCCTCGGTCACGGCCGGCGGCGCCGGTTCGGCGGCCGGCTGCCAGCCGGGGACGATCACGGTGTCCGCCTCCCGCAGGGCCGCCAGTCCCGCGTCGACGAGCATGGCGTAGCCGGCGGTCGTCCGCAGGGGGCCGGGGCGCTCGGCGCAGATCCGGAAGTCGTAGCGGGCCGGCACGTCCAGGTGGGCGTTGCCGAAGACCTCGGTGGCGCAGGCGAGTTCGAAGGGCGATTGGGGCGGATGGAGCAGGGCCACGACCCGATGACGGTCCATGGCACGAATCTACCCATGGATGTCTTTTTGGACTCTCGGTCGCGGGGGCCGGGCCGGAGCACAGTGGTCGCATGAGCGAGACGACTGGAACGGACGTGCTGAGGACCGCGGTCCAGGTCGACGGGGAATCCGCCAGCTACCTGACCGCCGAGCGGGACGGTCCGCCGGTGTTGCTGCTGCACGGGACGTACTGGAGCCGGGTCTGGCTTCCGGTGGTGGGCCGGCTCGCGAAGGCGGGGCTGCGGCCCCTCGCGGTGGACCTCCCCGGGCTGGGGCGCTCGGGAGGCGAGTTGACCCCGGAGACCACGACGATCCCGGCTCTGGCGGGGTGGGTGGGGCGATTCGCGTCCGCGCTGGGCCTGTCCGGGCCGATCGCCGTGGCGGGCCATGACATCGGCGGCGCCGTCGCCCAGCACCTCCTCGTCCACGATCTGGTGGAGGTGTCCCGGCTGGCCCTGGTGAACTCGGTCCTCTACGACTCCTGGCCGGCGCCCCACGTGGCGAGGTTCCGGGACCCGGAGGTCGCCGCGGCGACCACCGGTGAAGAACTCCTCGCCGCCCGGCGGCGGGCCGTGGCGGCGGCGCTGGCCGGCGCCGCGACCGAGGACCTGATCGCCGACTACGTGGATCCGTGGACCGACCCGCGGGTCCGCCGCTCCTGGCTGGCCATGGCGGGCGCGGCCGACAGCCGCTACACCCTCGACCTCGTCCCCGCTCTGCGGCGGTCCATGACGCCCAAGCTGCTGATCTGGGGCGAGGACGACGGCTTCGAAAGGGTGGAGTACGCCGAGAAGTTCGCCGGTGAGGTGCCGCGGACCACGCTCGTGCGGATACCGGGGGCGGACCACATCCCCACGGAGAGCGCCCCCGGCCGGATCGCCGACGCCCTCATCGGTTTCTTCACGGCGTGACGACCTGCGCCGATCGGCGCGGCCGGTAGCGCCCCGCTTCCGCGACCCGTCAAGGCGAGCCGCCCTTCCTTGCTAAGTGGACCGTGGTCCGCTAATCTCCCCGGAGAGATTCGGACTGCGGTCCGCTTACTGGAGGGATCAGGTCATGAGCCGTTTGCTGCACGTCTCCGCCTCGCCGCGCGGAACGTCCTCCGAGTCGCTGGCGCTCGCCACCACGTTCCTCGACGCCTACCGGGAGACCCACCCCGGCGACACCGTCGACCACCACGACCTCTGGGACGGCACGCTCCCGGAGTTCGGCCCCGCCGGAGCCGGGGCCAAGATGACCGTCTTCGGAGGCGCCGACCCGTCCGGCGCCCAGGAGCGCGCCTGGGCGGCCGCCCGCGCCGTCTTCGAGCGCTTCGACTCCTACGACCGCTACTTGTTCAGCGTCCCCATGTGGAACTCCGGCGTGCCGTACATCCTCAAGCAGTTCATCGACGTGGTCTCCCAGCCCGGCTGGGTGTTCGGCTTCGACGCCCAGCACGGCTACACCGGCCTTCTGCGGGACAAGAAGGCGGCCGTCGTCTACACGAGCGCCGTCTACGGCGACGGCCGCGGACTGGGCTTCGGCGCCGACTTCCAGAGCACGTTCTTCGAGGGCTGGCTGCGCTGGGCCGGGATCACGGACATCGCCACCGTGCAGTTCCGTCCCAACCTCGCGACCGCCGACGCCGAGACGGGACGCCGCGAGGCCCACGCCCGCGCCCGCGAGGAAGGCAAGCGCTTCTGACGGGGGAGTCAGGCCGGACGATCGGCGGTCCCGGGACGCAGGCGATGGGCGAGAAGCATCCCGCCCACGGCGAGCAGTCCGGTCAGGGCGAAGACGCCGAGCAGCGTGGTCCGCATCGAGGAGTCGTGGTCCTTCCCGAAGGCGATGGCCGCTCCGCCCAGCCCGGCGACCACGGCCGTGGCGAAGGTCTGGGCGAGCTGGAGCGCGCCGCTCGCCTCGCCCTGCCGTTCCGCGGGAGCCTGCTGCAGCGTCTGGGTGGTGGAGGCGTTGAATCCGACGCCCATTCCCAGGCCGCCGATCGACCATCCCAGCAGCGCCGTCCATGACGGCAGCGCACTGGACAGGGTCGTCACCGCGATCAGGGCGACCCCGGCGGCCAGGACGGCGAAGCCGGCCGCGGTGGCGGCGGCGCGCCCGGCGCCGCCGGCGTCCCTTCTCGCCTGCAGCGCCGAACCGGCCACCCAGGTGATCGCCCCGGCCGAGAGGCCGAGGCCGGACACGGTGGCGCTCATGCCCCGCGACTCCTGGAGGCCGAGCGGAAGGAACGCCTCGGTGCCGAAGTAGGCCCCGCACAGCAGGGCGCGGACGGCGACGCCGGCCCCGAGGCCGCGACGGGCGCTCAGCGTGCCCGGCGGCGTCGCCCAGCGCAGCGCGGGGACCGTGGTGAGGACGCCGACGGCGGCCAGGACGACCAGGGCGACGGCGTCGGTCAGCAGCAGTGCCTCCAGCAGGACGCCGGTCCCCGCGGTGAGCAGCACCGCACTGCCCAGCGGGCGCTTCCACCAGGGCAGCGCGGCGCTGGTGGTCTCGGCGCCGCCGGACCGTCGCAGTGCGCGCAACGGGGGCAGGGTGAGGGCGGCGGCGATCGCGATGATCGGCGTGATGAGCAGGAACACCGACCGCCATGTGGTCCGTTCGGCGAGGGTGCCGGTGGTGGCCGGGCCGACCAGCGAGGGGATGGTCCACGCCGACGAGAGCAGGGCGTACATCCGGGCTCGCAGGTGCTCGGGGTAGGCCAGCCCGATCACGGTGTAGGCCATCGCCATCACCGCGCCCACGCCGAGCCCCTGGCAGAAGCGGCCGGCCAGGAACGCCGGCCACGTGGGCGCGGCTCCGGCCACCGCGCAACCCGCCGCCAGCGTCAGCATGCCCCAGGCCATCGGACGCAGCGGTCCGCGCCGGTCGGCGTCCCGCCCGGCGACGACGGTGCCGATGACGTTGGCCAGCATGAGGGCCGACAGGCCCCAGCCGTAGGAGCCCAGGCCGTCGAGGTCCTCGGCGATGCCAGGCAGCACGGTGGCCACTCCGAGGGACTCCAAGGCCACGAGCCCGACCGACAGCAGGACGCCCAGCGTCAGCGCGCGATGGGCGCCGCCGAACACGCTCTCGCGGGCGCGGACCGCGTTGAGCGGCGGCGCGGGCGCGCTCTCGTCCTCGTGGACGTGGTGATCGGGGGATCCGGTGGACGGATCGTCGGCGGGGCGGACCATGGCAGCCTCCAGGTTACGTTTCGTTCCGGAACGGAACGTAACCCTTATACTGCCCTCATGGCCACCCCGACAAGCCGGTCCGCAGGCCCGCCCGCCCCCGCCGCCGGCGGGCGCCCTCGCGACGCCCGCATCGACGACGCGGTCCGGCGCGCGGTCGTCGAGATCCTCAACGAGGCCGGATACAGCGGCCTGACGATGGAGGCGGCCGCGGCGCGCGCCGGCACCACGAAGCCCGCCATCCGCCGCCGCTGGCGTTCCCGCCAGCACCTCGTCGTCGACGCCCTGGCCACCACCGTCGGCACCGCGCCCACGCCGGACACCGGCTGCACCCATTGCGATCTCGTCGCCGGGATCAGCACGCTCAGCGAGGCCTTCACCACCGCCCTCGGCCGCAGGGCGCTGCCCGCGCTCGTCGCCGACCTCGCGGGCGACCCCGCGCTCGAACGGCACTTCTTCGAGCTCTTCTTCCACCCGCGCCGGGCGACCACCGCCGCCGCGCTCCGCCGCGGCATCGACCGTGGCGACCTGCGGCCGGACATCGACATCGATCTCCTGCTGGACATGCTCGCCTCGACGACCTACTACCGGGTCCTCTTCGGGCATCTGCCCGTCACGCCCGACCTCGCCGAAGACGTCGTGGCCGTGATCCTGTCCGGCGTCACCACCGACCAATGGCGCGGCCGCCACCCGTCCGGCTGAGCCGGGCGGCGGAACATTCGGCGGCGCAGGTCCGGTCCCGTTCGTACCGGCTGCACCACCCGGTCGTCGGCCCCCTGACGCTGCACGGCGAACGCCTCGCCCATCACACCGTTGTCGGTGGCGGCAGTCTTCGCGTCATGCGCGTTCGGACCCGGACATAGGCTTGTGCGGTGGACGCCGATGAGTTCGTCGCAGGGTTCGACTACCCGATGTTCGTGGTGACCACCGTCGATCCCGGCACGGGCGCGCGTGCGGGCTGCCTGGTCGGGTTCGCCACGCAGACCAGCATCGAACCCTTCCGGTTCCTGGTGTGCATTTCCCGCCGCAACCGCACGTACCGGGTGGCCCGGGAGGCGACGGTGCTGGCCGTGCACGTCCTCGACGAGGAGCAGCAGGACCTGGCGGCCCTGTTCGGAGAGCGGACGGGCGACGAGGTCGACAAGTTCGCCCGCTGCTCGTGGCGGCCCGGGCCCGAAGGCGTCCCCCTGCTCACCGCCGCCCGCCGCCACCTGGTCGGCCGCGTCCTGGAGCGCACCGAACTCGGCGATCACGTCGGCTTCCTGCTCGACCCCGTGGACGTGCAGGCCGGGGCGGAGACCGCGCCGCTCACCTTCCGCTCCCTGCCCGCCATGGACCCCGGGCACGAGAGCGGGTGACCCGCCCGGTCAGCGCGCCCGGCGCAGGGCGATGAAGGCGACGTCATCCTCGCGGGGACCGAACTCGGAGATCACCCGGTCGCTGAACTCCTCGAGGTCGTCGTCCACGTCGGCCGCGACGGAGGCGAGCCGTTCGAGGTTGTCGGACAGCGAGATGCCGCGGTCCTCGATGAGGCCGTCGGTGATGAGGACGACGGTGCCCCCCGGCGGCACCACGACCTCCTCGCTCCCGACGCTCTCGACGGGGAAACCGAGCAGGATGCCGCCTCCCTTGCCGTACCGGGCCCCGTCCTCGTCGATGTAGAGCGGTGCCAGGTGCCCCGCGTTGGCCACATGCAGGGCGCCCGTGCGGGGATCGAGCGTCATCAGGCACATCGTCGCGGTCTCGTTGTCGTGGTACCGCTGCAGGACCCGGCTGAGGAGCCCGAGGATGGTGATGGCGTCGTGGCCCTCGTCGGCGAAGGCGCGCAGCGCGTGGCGGATCTCGGCCATCACGGTGGCCGCGTGCAGCGAGTGCCCCTGGACGTCGCCGATGGCGACGAGCACATGGTCGCCCTGCTCCAGCACCTCGTAGAAGTCGCCGCCGACCTCGGCCTGGTCGCTGGCCGGCTCGTAGCGGACCGCGAACGTCCAGCCCGGGATGACGGGGTGGGTCTCGGGCAGCAGGCTCCGCTGCAGGGTCAGCGAGATGAGGTGCTCCTCGCTGTAGGACCGCATCGCCTCCATCGCCAGGGCGAGCGTCTGCCCGAGCTGGCGGAGCAGGTTGGTGTCGTCCTCGTCCATCGCGTCCGGCGCCTGGAGCGCGATGCAGATCGGCGGGCGGCCCGTCTTCACCAGCGACATCACCACCACGACGTCGCCTTCGGCGGCGGTGTCGGGAAGCGCCGCCCGCCAGTCGGCCGCGGGGATCCGCACGACCTCCGTCCCCGTGCCCTCCCGGAGCCCGGTGCGCCGCGCGAGCCGGTCGAACAGGCCGGCGGGGAAGTCCCGGTGCCAGGGGTCGCCGTCGAGGCACACGGTCCGCCGGGGCCGCCGGTGCGGAGGCATGATGAACACCGCCGTCGGCGTTCCGAAGACCTCGAAGGCGCCGCACGCCGCCACCTCCGCGAGCCCGTCGAAGCTCTCCGCCGCGTTGATGGCCAGGGACGTCCTGGTGAACGCCGCGAGCCGCTCGGCCGTCCGCTCGGCCTTCCGGCGCGCCCGGGAGTAGCGGAGCACGGCGTCGACGGTGGCGATGAACTCGCCTGGGTCGATCGGGTCGACCATGTAGGCGTCCGCCCCCTGCCGCAGGCCGTGGGTGCGGTCGGTGACGTCGACCGCCGACGCCGAGATGTGGATGACGGGCAGCGACGCGGTCCGCGGCGCCGCCTTGATCCGCTCGCAGACCTCGATCCCGCTCATGTCCGGCAGGCGGACGTCCAGGATCACCAGGTCCACCTGGTGCGCGGCGAGCCGCTCCCAGGTCTGCGCGGCCGTCGACGCCTCCACCACGGTGTGCCCGGCGCGCCGCAGCCAGCTGCCGATGATGTAGCGCTTGGTGTCGATGTCGTCGACGACCAGGGTGGTGCAGTGGTCAGCGGTCATGGGCGTCCTCCCTGACGCGCGCCCTCCGCGCCCGCGCCCGCAGCACGGCGTCGGCCAGCATCTCGGGGCCGAGGCGGTCCTTGCCGAGTTCCGCGTCGGCCCGTTCCGGACGGGCTCCCGGCACGTTCGCCGTGTCGATCGAGGTGAGCAGGACCACGGCGGTGCCGTCCGGCAGCCCGTCCAGCGGCGGGACGTCCCCGGCGCCGCAGAGGCGGGCGTCCAGCAGGACCAGGTCTGGGGGAGCGGAGGCGACCGCGGCGGAGGCGGACCGGACGTCGGCGGCCTCGCCGACCCGCGCGGCCGCGTCCTCGACGAGTCCGCGCAGGACCCGGCGGGCGGCCTCCTCGCCGTCGACGATCAGGACGCGGCCGAGCGCCAGTTCCCGCAGGGACCGGTGCGGGGGCAGCCGCAGCGTCACCGTGGTGCCCCGCCCCGGCGTGCTCTCCAGCCGCAGCTCGCCGCCGAGGAGCCGGGCGAGCTTGCGCGCGTACGGCAGCCCCAGCCCCGTCCCGCCCCGGCGGTTGCCCGGGACCTGGTAGAACTCCTCGAAGACCCGCTCCTGGTCCTGAGGGGCGATCCCGATGCCGGTGTCGGTCACGCTGAACTCCACGTGGGCGGGCGCGGCGTCGACGGTGAGGCGGACTTCGCCCTCGGCGGTGAAGGTCAGCGCGTTGGCCAGCAGGTTGCGCAGGATCCGGGTCAGCATCACCTCGTCGGTGACCAGGACGGGCGGGGCGAGCCGGTCGTCCACGGTCAGCGTGAGCGCGGCCTCCTCGGCCATCGGCGCCAGCAGCTCCCGCAGCCGCGCGAGGACGCCCGGGACGCGCACGGGGGCGGGCTGCGGTTCGAGCTTCCCGCGCTCCGCCTTGGCCATGTCCAGCAGCTCGTCGACCAGGGCGACGAGGATGTCGCTGGTGTCGGCGATCAGGGAGATCTGGTGCCGCTGCTCTTCGGTCAGCGGGTCTGCGGCCGGGTCCAGCAGGAGCCGGGCCAGGCCGATGATGCCGTTCACGGGGGTGCGCAGCTCGTGGCTGACGGTGGCCCAGAACCGGTTCTTGGCCTCTCCGGCCTCGCGGAGCTGGTCGGACTTCTCCTCCAGCTCGGCGTACAGCGCGACGACCCCCCGGTTGGTCTTCTCCAGCTCCTCCGATAGCTCGTTGTACAGCGCCATCACGCCGCGGTTGGTCTCTTCCAGCTCGGCGTTCAGCGCGCGCAGTTCCTCGCGCTGCGACCGCACCTCCTCCAGTGCCTGGACGAGCTCGGCGTTCTGCGTGCGCAGCTCGTCCAGGACCGAGACCGGCGCCAGGCGCACCAGTTGCTCGCGCAGGTCCGCCACGGCGGCCTCGGAGGCCGGCGCCGAGGGCGCGGGCAGGTCCTTGCGGATCCTGACCAGCAGGCGGTCGGCGCCGTCCTCCTGCTCCACCCGGTCCACCAGGCGGGCGGCGGCCGCTGTCCCCGGGGTGAAGCGGTCCGCGCCGGGCCGGGGCCGGAGGCTCAGCTCGACCAGCAGGCCGGGCCGCGTCCCCTGGTCGAGCAGGAACACGACCAGCACCCGCCCGGCGTGCGCGAACAGGTCCCGGCCGACCTCGCTGAGCGCGGTGGCCACCCGGACCTGGTCCTGCGGGTCCAGCCCGACGGCGCCGGCCACCCGCCGGCCCGCCCGGCGGACGGCGAACACGCCCTCCTCGTCCGCGATCTCGACGCGGAGCAGGTCGACGATCACCGGGGTCACCGGCCGTCCCGCGGGACGACCGCGAGGACGCACCGGTCGTCGCGGCGGACCCCGGCGTCGCGCATCAGGGCCCCGGCGACCAGCAGCGGGTCGTGGCCGGACGGATCGGGCTGCAGGGCGGCGTCCCACCGGTCGGTGAGCCCGTCGGAGTGCAGCACCACGGCCGCCCCGGCGGGCAGGTCGTAGACGTGCTCGCGGAACGTCCTGGCCTGCGCCCCGGCGATGCCCGGCACGGAGATCATGCCGTGCCGGCGGCCGGCGCCGACCGTCCACGCGGCGACGTTGCCGAGCCCCGCGAAACGCACCTGCCGGGCCGCCGGGTCCACGGCCGCGACGGCGACCGCGCCGCCGCGGGTCGAGGAGAGGCTCCGGTGGACGTGCCGCAGGATCTCCGCCGGCCGCGCCGGCAGCGCCATCCTCCGCACCGCTTCGACCGCTTCCCGCGAGGCCCGCGCCGCCAGCGGCCCGTGCCCCAGGCCGTCGCAGAGCATGGCGTAGACCACCCCCGCCTCGGCTCGGACGGCGTAGGCGTCCCCGCACTCCTGCTCGCCGTCGATCGGCCTGGTCAGCCCGCAGAACACCGGTTCCGGTGCGGCATCCTCACCGGGCTGGTGGAAGCGGGCGAACAGGACCGTGCCGTGGCCCGGCACCGAATGCAGCCCGCTGCGATCGGCGAGCCTCTCGATCGCTCCGAGCCCGAGGCCCAGCGTGCCGCTGGTGGAGTAGCCGTCCACCCGCGAACCGGGCACGTCGGCCATGCCCGGGCCCCTGTCCACGCTGAGCAGTTCGAGCTCGGCGGACGCCCCGTTCCGGGCGATCCGCGCCATCATCTCGCCCTCGCGGGCGTGTTTGATCAGGTTGGTGGCCATCTCGGTCGCGGCCAGCTGGACCTGGCCGAGCCGCTCGCCGGTGAAGCCGAGCCGTTCGGCGAGCACGGTCGCCCGGCGCCGCGCGCCCGCGGCGGCGCTGCGCTCCTCGACCCGCATCCACAGCACGTCGCCCGCCGCGGCGCCGCCCTCCCGGCCCCCGCCGGTCAACGCGCCCACTTGACCACCGTGACGGTCGTACCCCGGCCCGCCTCGGTGTCCAGCTCGAACTCGTCGGCGAGCTTGCGCGCGCCGGACAGCCCCAGCCCGAGCCCGCTCCCGCTCGTCCAGCCGTCGGTGAGGGCCAGGTCCACGTCGGGGATGCCCGGCCCCTCGTCGCGGAACGTGATCCGGATGCCGGCCCGCCCGCCCGGGCTCGCGACCTGCTCGATGCTCACCGCACCGCCCCCGCCGTAGACGAGGGTGTTGCGGGCCAGCTCGCTCGCCGCGGTGACGATCTTCGTCTGGTCGACCAGGGACATGCCCGCCGCGGAGGCCGCGACGCGCACCAGTTGCCGCACCCGCACCACGTCGTCGTTGGAGCGCAGCGGCGCCTCCTCCCCGGAGGTCGTCACCGGCCGTCCAGGGCGCCGGCGCCGATGGCCGGCAGCGGCGCGCCCAGCAGCCGCATGCCCTGCTCCAGGTCCAGGGCGGTGCGGATGCCGCCCAGGGACAGCCCCAGCTCGACGAGCGTGATCGCCACGGCGGGGCGCATGCCCACCACGACCGTCTCGGCGTCCATCAGCCGCGACATCGCGGCGATGGTGGCGAACATCCGGCCGATGAAGGAGTCGACGATGTCCACCGCGGTGATGTCGATGATCACTCCGCGCGCCCGGGTCGCGACGATGCGCTCGGCGAGGTCCTCCTGCAGCGCGAGCACCGTCTGGTCCTGCAGGTCCACCTGGATGGACACCAGCAGGACCGCACCGATCTTGAGAATCGGCACCCGCTCCATCAGGCGCTCTCCCCGCCGACGACGCGGATGCCCTTGCGGTCCAGCGCGTACTCCAGCGCGTCGGCGAGCGTGGCCTTGGTGACGATGTCGCCGAACTCGATGCCGAGGGCGACGATCGTCTGCGCGATCTGCGGGCGGATGCCCGACACCACGCAGTGGGTGCCCATCAGCCGCGCCGCCATCACCGTCTTCAGCAGGTGCTGCGCGACCTCGGTGTCCACCGCGGGCACCCCGGTGATGTCGATGACGGCGTACTGCGAGCCGGTGTCGACCAGCATCTGCAGCAGCGTCTCCATCACCACCTGGGTGCGGGCGGAGTCCAGGGTCCCGACCAGGGGGACGCCGAGGATGCCGTCCCACAGCTTCACCACCGGCGTGGACAGCTCCAGCAGCTGCTCGGCCTGGTCGGCGATCACCTGCTCGCGCGTGGCGGCGTAGGTCTCGAAGGTCAGGAGCCCGAGGTCGTCGATGAACGAGGAGAACCTGATGAACTCGCCGTAGGCGGCGGTGTCGCCGGCGGCCTCGACGTGCTCGTGCACGGCCTGCTTGAGGGAGAAGACGCTGATCGCGGTCTCCGCCGGGCTGAAGCCCTGCCGGGCCCGGTTGCGCGACATCTCGGCCAGGGCGGCCTGCAGCTCGCCGCCGCCCGACCCGTCCCCGTCGGCGACGGCCGCCTCGACGAGCCCGTAGAGCTCGGTCAGCTCCGTGCGCAGCTCGCGCTCGGTGATCCGGCCTCGGACACCCTCCGTGGCCACCCGGACCCACCGCTCGAGCACGCCCTCCCGCTCCGACCGCAGTAGTCCTGCCACGTGTTCCACCGAACCACCCTTCACCAGGCGCGCTCCCATCACTGCATCAACTGGTCCAACAGGGGACGAGCTGCACAGTACCGGCCAGTACGAATATTTGCCATCCGGCAACTATGTGGCCGGTATCGCATAGGCGCGACGACCCTGGGTCGTTACTCAGCGTGATGAGGCGCCGCGAGCCGACGCCTCCGGTGGCGCCGGTGCCTTCGGTGGGTGTCGGCCGCGTCAGGGACGGCGCAGCGCCTCGACGGCCTCGTCTGGGTCGGGATAGAACGAGAAGGCCTGATCGAGTCCGAGGATCCGGAACATCTGGAGGAGGTCGGGGTTCAGTCCCGCGAACAGGATCCGGCTCTCCGCCGCCTGGGCGCGGCGGTAGCCGGCGACGAGCACGGTGACGCCCGTGGAGTCGCAATAGGCCAGCCCCGACAGGTCGAGGACGACGCCGCCGCCCGCCGCGAACGTCACCGACTCCAGTGCCTCGCGCAAGCGGGGGGAGGTGTGGAAGTCGAGGTCCCCCGCGACGCGCAGAACGGGGTGCTCCGACCCCTCGGCGGGAAGGGTGACGGTGAGGCCTTGCTTGGTCACCGAGGGGGCTCCTCTGCGGACGGTGCTGGGCGTGCGGACGCGAGGAAGGCCGGTGGTGTACTGGCGCCAGAACTCGGGACCTGTTCCGTGAGCAGTGTATGGATATTCGCCGGCAGACCGTCCACCCCCCGTACAGTCCGGAGCGGGCAGGGGAGAGCGGCCGGGTTCCGCCGACTCGCCCACCGCGATCCGGATCGACCTCGCGTTAGTTCGGTAAACGACACCGCTTTACCCTATTTTTGGGGTACTTATCACTGGGGCTGCGACCGTGATGGACGGCGCGAGGCGCACGGGGCGCCGCGCCTCGGGCAAGCGGGGGAACCGCGGCGGTTCATTCGAGCGGGAGAGGACGCGGTGACGCTTTCCGGGGGCGCGGGACCCGAGGACTCCGGGCGCGAGGCGCGGTCGGCGCGCGGCTCCGGCGTGTTCTCGGCGGACGGCGAGCTCGGCCGGGACCTCGCCGCGGTCGACTGGGCGGCGACCCCGCTCGGGCCGCCGGACGGCTGGCCGCAGAGCCTGCGGACGGCGATCGACATCCTGCTGTCGTCCCGGTTCTCGATGTGGATGGCCTGGGGGCCGGAGCTCACGTTCTTCTGCAACTCCGCCTACCGGCGCGACACGCTCGGACGCAAGTACCCGTGGGCGCTGGGGCGCCCGGCCCGCGAGGTGTGGGCGGAGATCTGGGACGACATCGGCCCCCGCATCGACAGCGTGCTCAGCACGGGAGGGGCCACCTGGGACGAGGCGCTGCTGCTCTTCCTGGAACGGTCGGGATACCCCGAGGAGACCTACCACACCTTTTCCTACAGCCCCCTGCGCGACGACACGGGGCGTGTGGTCGGGATGCTGTGCGTGGTGAACGAGGAGACCGAGCGCGTCATCGGCGAGCGCCGGATGACGACCCTGCGGAACCTGGGATCGGATCCAAGCGTGGTCCGCACCGAGGAGGAGACGCTCGCCTTTGCGCACCGGCAGCTGGGCCTCAACCGCAAGGACCTCCCCTTCACGCTGACCTACCTGCTCGGCGACGGGACGGCACGGCTCGCGGGGACGGCCGGCATCGACGAGGGGCATCCGGCGGCCCCCGCCGAGATCCCGCTCGACGAGCGGGACGCGGTCTGGCCCGCCGCGGTGCCGGCCCGGGGACGACCGGTGCTGGTGCGGCTCGACGACCACGGTCTCGGGGCGCTGCCGTCCGGCGACTGGACCCGGCCGCCCATCCGGGCGCTGGCGGTTCCGCTGCTGCGGCAGGGGGACGCGCCCTACGGATTCCTCGTGGCCGGGCTGAACCCGTACCGGCCGCTGGACGAGGCGTACCGCGGCTTCGTGGAGCTGGCGGCGGGGCACGTCGCGGCGGGGATCGCCGGCGCCCGCAGCTACCAGGCGCAGCGGCGGCGCGCCGAGGAGCTGGCCGAACTCGATCGCGCGAAGACCGCCTTCTTCTCCAACATCAGCCATGAGTTCCGCACCCCGCTGACCCTGATCATGGGACCCGTGCAGGAGTTGCGCGCCCGGCTGGAAGGCGCCGACGAGCGGGTGCTGCAGGAGCTGGACGCCGTCCACCGCAACGGGCTCCGCCTGGGCAGGCTCGTCAACACCCTGCTGGACTTCTCCCGCATCGAGGCCGGCCGGATGCAGGCGCGCTACGAGCCGGTCGACCTGCCCGCGGTCACCACCGAGCTGGCCAGCGTCTTCCGGTCCGCCGTCGACCGGGCCGGCCTGGACTTCGCCGTGGAGTGCGAGCCGCTTCCCGGGCCGGTCCACGTCGACCGCGACATGTGGGAGAAGGTGATCTTGAACCTGCTCAGCAACGCGCTGAAGTTCACCTTCGAGGGGTCGATCCGGGTCGGGGTGCGCGCGGTGGACGGGAAGGCCGAGGTGACGGTGGCCGACACCGGCGTCGGCGTGCCGGCGGAGGAGATGCCGCGCCTGTTCGAGCGGTTCCACCGCGCCGAGAACGCCCGCTCCCGCTCCAACGAGGGCAGCGGGATCGGCCTGGCCCTCGTCAAGGAGCTCGTCGGCCTGCACGGCGGCACCATCACCGCCGCCGGCCGTGAGGGCGAGGGCACCGCCTTCACCATCCGGCTGCCCTTCGGAACCGCCCACCTGCCCGCCGACGCCGTCGCGCCGCCCGGCCGTCCCAACGCGGTGTCGGGAACCGCCGACCCGTACGTCCAGGAGGCGCTGCGGTGGCTTCCCGCCGAGCCGGACGGCGACGGGGACGGCGTCCCGGCCGGCACGGCGGGCACCGGCCCGGACCCTTCCTCCGCCGCCGCGCCCGGGACGCCGGCGAGGGTGCTCGTCGCCGACGACAACGCCGACATGCGGGACTACCTCACCCGGCTGCTGCGCGGCGCCGGCTACCAGGTCAGCGCGGTCGCCGACGGCCGCGCCGCCCTGGAGGCGGCCCGCGAGGGCGCCTTCGACATGGTGGTCAGCGATGTGATGATGCCCCGCCTCGACGGGCTGGGGCTCGTCGCGGCCCTGCGCGGCGACCGGCGCACCGCGTCGGTGCCGGTCCTGCTGCTGTCGGCCCGCGCCGGGCAGGAGGCGTCGATCGACGGGCTGCGGGCGGGCGCCGACGACTACCTGGTCAAGCCGTTCACCGCCGCCGAACTGCTGGCCCGGGTGCGGGCCAGCGTGGAGCTGGCGCGGCTGCGCGACCACCACGTCCGCTGGCGCACGGCGCTGGTCGACTCGCTGCAGGAGGCGTTCTTCGTCTGCGACGAGGACGGCGCCGTCATCGAGATCAACGCCGCGTTCACCGACCTCCTCGGCTACGGCGCCGCGGGGCTGCCCTATCCGCCGCTGCAGCCCTGGTGGCCGGACGAGAGCACCGATCCCGAGGCGCACCGGCTCGTCGCGGACGCCTTCGCCGACCTGCTCGAAGGGGAGCGGGGCGGCTGCACCGTCCCGGTCACCCACCGCGACGGGCACCGGGTCTGGGTCAGCGCCGCGTTCACCTACGTCCGCGATCCCGAGACCGGGCGGCGCGTGATCGTGGGCACCTTCCGGGACGTCACGGCCGACCAGTACGCCATCCAGCGCGAGAGCGCCCAGGTGGCCCTCG
Source organism: Spirillospora sp. NPDC000708 (assembly GCF_040299565.1). Taxonomy (NCBI): domain Bacteria; kingdom Bacillati; phylum Actinomycetota; class Actinomycetes; order Streptosporangiales; family Thermomonosporaceae; genus Spirillospora; species Spirillospora sp. NPDC000708. The sequence continues at coordinate 115,321 of NZ_JBEPCJ010000001.1, read as the reverse complement.
GCATGCGCCTCGCCGAGGCCGTGAGCCTGCCCGACGCGCTGGCCGGCGCGCTGGAGGAGCTGCGGGACCAGTGGCGCGCCGACCGGGCGCTGGCCGTCCTCGTCACCGGCGGCGCCCCCGAACTGATGTCCACCGACGCGGAGCTGACCTGGGAGGCGCTGCCCGAGGAGCGCCGCGCCGAGCTGCTCGCGCTGCGGGAGCACCCGACGCTCACGCCCGTCGCCGAGCACCCCACCGCCATCACCCTCGAACATCCCCGCGGCACCCTCGTCATCTGGCTCGAACTGGGCGAAGGGCGCCCCTTCACCGACCAGGACCGGCTGCTGCTGACCCTCCTGGCGGCGCATCTCGCGCAGGGGCTGTCGCGCGCCCACCAGATCGACCAGCAGCGCGAGACCGCCCTCGCCCTGCAGCGCGCCATCCTCGGCCCGTCCGAACTGCCCGCCGGGTTCGCCGTCCGCTACGAGCCCGCCGCGCAGCCGCTCGAGGTCGGCGGCGACTGGTACGACACCTTCGCCCTTCCCGACGGCCGCATCGGCATCATCGTGGGCGACTGCGTCGGCCGGGGACTGGAGGCGGCCACCGTCATGGGCCAGCTGCGCAGCGCCTGCCGTGCCCTGCTGCTGCAGGACGCCAGCCCCGCGCGGACCCTCACGGCCCTCGACCGGTTCGCCGGAGACGTCCCCGGCGCCCACTGCTCCACCGTCTTCTGCGGCGTCCTCGATCCCGCGACCGGCGCCCTCACCTACTCCAGCGCGGGGCACCCGCCCGCCATCCTCGCGCTGCCCGACGGCACGACCCGGCTGCTGGAGGGCGGCAGGTCCGTCCCGATCGCCGTCTCCCTGGGCGGCGCCCGGTCCGACGCCGAGACGACCATCCCCGCGCGGGCGACCGTCCTGCTGTACACCGACGGGCTCGTGGAACGGCGCCGCAGGTCCCTGACCGAGGGCATCGAACGGGCGGGCCGGGCCGTCCAGGACTTCCGCGAGCACGGGATCGACGATCTCGCCTCCCGGATCATGGCGAGACTCGCCCCGCCGGACGGCTACGACGACGACGTCGCGCTGATGCTGTACCGGCATCCGGCCCCGCTGGACGTGACCTTCCCCGCCGAGTCCTCGCAGCTCGCGCCCATCCGGGACGCGCTGCGCGGCTGGCTCGCCCAGTGCCGGATACCGCGCCGCACCGCCCAGGGCTTCCTGGTCGCCGCCGGAGAGGCCTGCGCGAACGCCGTCGAGCACGGCCGCCCCGGCGCCGGCGCCGACGTGCCCACGATCCGGTTGCGGGCCGAGGCGCTCGTCGACCAGCTCCACCTCACCGTCACCGACACCGGCCGCTGGAAGCCGCCGCGCCCGGGGACGGGCCGCGACCGGGGACGCGGCACCACTCTCATGCGCGCGCTGACGCAGCGGCTCACGATCACGCCCGGGCCCAGCGGCACCACCGTCAAGATGCACACCCGGATTGGCTCATGACCACACCTCTCACGCTCACGACCGTCCACCGGCCGGACGGGACCCCGCTCGTGACGGCCTCCGGCGAGATCGACATGAGCAACAGCGACGCCCTCGCCGACGCCCTGGACGCCGCGCGCCGCGACGGAGGCCGCCTCGTCCTGGACATCACGGCCGTCGAGTACCTCGACAGCGCCGGGCTGAGCGTCCTGTTCGCCCGCGCCGGGCTTCTCGAACTGATCGCCCCGCCGCTCCTGGAGCCCGTGCTGACCGTCTCCGGCCTGCGCGAACTGGCCACCGTGCGCTTCGCGGGCGCGGACGACTCCTGAGACCCCGGGCGCAGGCTCAAGCCCCATGGCCGGGATCGACCGGGCGATGAGCGTCTGCCTGGTCGCCCCGGAGAACTGATTCACGGACGGAACGCGGAGATCATTCACGGAGGTCACCGTGCACCGGCCCGCGCGGCCTGATCATCGGCTGTCCGCGTTCCTGGTGAGACGCGCCCGGTCATCGGTGCCGACCGCGTCCGGGGCCAGGTCGCCGGAGGCCAGGGCGGCCTCTTCGGCGTCGACGATCCGCCTCAGCTTGGGCACCTGGAGGCGGATCAGGCCCAGCGCTCCGGCGAGCAGGACGATCCCGGGCACCTCCTGGGCCCAGACCGCGTCGGCGACCGAGGAGGCGGTGAAGATGATGACCAGGCGCAGGGCGGCGTACGCCAGCATCCCGATCCCCACGATCGAGCTGAGTCGGACGTGGATGCGGCGGAACTCGGCCGAGCGGTCCCAGGCCGCCGCGTACGCGCGGGCGCGCACGGGGTCGCCCTTGGTGGCCATCGGCTCGGCCGCGGGGTAGGTGATCGGGCGCCCGGCCGCGCTGGAGGCCAGCAGCGCCCCTCCACCGATGGCGAGGTAGAGCGCGGCGCGGGCGAGGACGAGGCGCGGGCTGTCGGTGGCCAGGGCGAGCCCGACCGAGAGGACCAGCTCCGCGCAGACCAGGGCGCCCAGCAGGTCGACGCGGCGCCTGCGGACGCTGTTGACGGCCGTGGTGACGCCGGCCGCCGAGCCGGCGACGGTGAGCGCCCAGACGTCGTCCATGCCCAGGGCGTGCAGCAGGAAGTAGCCGGCGGTCGGGACCACCAGGTCGAGCAGCAGGGGGAGGAGGGTGGCGAGACGCTTCAACGGTGTTCCTTAGGGGCTTCTCCAGCCGGGGGCGCTGGGAGGGGGCTCTTTCTCGTTGACGGCCTGCGCGGAGGCGCGGAACTTCTCCAGCAGGCGGGCCAGTTCCGTGACCTCCTCGTCGGTCCAGTCCGCGACGAAGGACGCGAAACGGGCCTTGCCCTGCCGGGTGAGCCGGTCGACCGTCTCGCGCCCGGCATCGGTGAGGGTCAGGATCGACGCCCGCCGGTCGGCGGGATCGGGGCCCGCGGTGATGTACCCGGCCCGGGTCAGCGTCCGCAGCTGGTGGGTGACGGCCGAGCGGTGCACCTCGAGCCGGTCGGCGATCTGCGAAGGGCGGACGCCCCCGGAGGCATCGTCCCGCTGGGCCGCGCCGATGACCTGGAGGACGGCGAGCGCCGCGGCGTCGGGGATCGCCCTGCGCGCGCGCCGCATGTTCTCCAAGACCGCGAACAGGGCCTCGGTCAGGCGCGTGACTCCCTCTTCGCGTGGTGGCATGGCCGCACCCTACACATAGTTGATTTAGTAAATCAACTATATGGACGGGTGTGCCGGTGGTGCTTCCGCTCGTCGTGGGAATGATCGTGGTGATCGCCGGCCGGACGGGCACGGCCGTGTCCGGGAAGCGCCGCGATCCACGGGGGGATGAGGGTGGGGGAGACTCCGGCGTTCGCGGTGGTGCACGAGCCGACCGGCCGGGTTGCGGCCTTCGGCGGGGTGGCGGTCTTCGGCGGGGTGGCGACGGGGACGTTCGCCGTCCTGGCGGGGAGGCGTCGATGGCCGAGGTGATCGTCGTCGGCGGCGGTGTCGGCGGGATGGTCGCCGCGCTGCTGCTGGCGCGGAGCGGCCACCGCGTCAGGGTGTACGAGCGGCTGGACCGGCTCGGCGGGAAGCTCGCCGAGCGCGAGCGGGACGGTTTCGTCTTCTCGCTGGGGCCGTCGCTGCTGACCCTCCCGGAGATCTTCCGCGAGCTGGGCGTCGCACGCGAGCTGGTGGAGCTGGACGAGCTGTGCCGCTACCGCTTCGCCGACGGGTCCGAACTGCGCGCCTACCGTGACCCGGAACGGATGGCGGCGCAGGTCGAGCGGCTGGCCCCCGGCGAGGGGGACGCGTGGCGCGCCTTCTACCGCTGGGCGGCGGGCTGCCTGGAGGCGTCGCGGCGGACGTTCTTCGCCGGGCCGCTGGGCCGCCGGCCCGAGCAGGCCCGGATCGGCGACCTCTTCTCGGTCGCGCCGGGCCGGACGCTGGACGGCCTGGCGCGCAGGTTCTTCCGCGACCCGAGGCTGCGGCAGTACGTCGGCCGGTACGCGACGTACGCCGGGTCGAGCCCGTACCGGGCGCCGGCCGCGCTCGGCTGCGTTCCGGCGATCGAGCACGGGGACGGGGGCTGGTACGTGCCGGGCGGGCTGCCCCGGCTCGCCGACGACCTGACCCGCCTGCTCGTCGAGGCGGGCGTCGACGTCCGCACCGGCAGCGAGGTGGCGGAGGTGGTCGCCGACCGGTCGTCGGTGTCGGGCGTGGTGCTGGCGTCGGGGGAGCGTACGAGCGCGGACGCGGTGGTGGTGAACGCCGACGCCGCGGCGCTGTACGGCCGGCTGCTGCCGGATCGGCGCAGGTCGCGCCGGATCGGGCGGCTGGGCCCGTCCTCGTCGGCGTTCCTGGTGCTCGCCGGCGTGGAGGGGCGCACCGAGGGGCTGCCGCACCACTCCGTCGTCTTCTCGGCCGACTACCGGCGCGAGTTCGGTGACATCTTCGAGCGGCGGACGCCGCCGGAGGACCCGACGATCTACATGGGCTGCTCGGCGGTGGACGACCCGTCCCAGGCGCCGGCCGGAGCCGAGAACCTGGTGCTGCTGGTCAACGTCCCGGCCGGCGATCCGGGCCGGTGGCCGATGTCCCCGGACGCCTACCGCGACCTGGTGCTGGAACGGCTGGCGCTCCGCGGCCACGACCTGTCGGGAAGGCTGCGGTTCGCGGAGACGTTCACCCCCGCCGACCTGCGCGACCGGTACGGCGCGTGGGGCGGGGCGATCTACGGGACCGCCTACCAGGGCGCGTTCGCGCCGTTCCGCAGGCCGGGCAACCGGGGGCCGCGGCGCGGGCTGTACCTGGTGGGAGGGTCGGCGCATCCGGGTGGCGGGCTGCCGCTGGTCGCGATGGGCGGCCGGATCGTCGCCTCCCTCGTCGAGCGGGACCTTCCGGTGCGGAAGGACGTGCGGGCGGGATGAGAACGCTGACACCGCTCCAGGCATGGGCCGCCGCGGTGGTGGCCGCCCGGCTGGCGCGCGGCAGGAACCGCCCCGCGCCCTTCGTGCCCGGGCACGCCGACCCGCCGCCGCAGCCGGTCTCCGTGGTGATCCCGGCACGCGACGAGGAGGCCCGGCTCGCGGGCTGCGTCCGGCCCCTGCTCGCGGATCCCGACGTGTCCGAGGTGATCGTCGTGGACGACGAGTCGCGCGACGGCACCGCGCGGCTCGCGGCGCGGCTGGGCGCGAAGGTCGTGTCCGGGGCGCCGCCGCCGGACGGCTGGGTCGGCAAGCAGTGGGCGCTGGATCAGGGCGTGCGCGCCGCGGCGGGGCCGATCGTGGTCCTGCTGGACGCCGACACGCGTCCGAAGCCGGGCCTGTGCGCGGAGCTGGTGGCGCTGCTCGACACCTTCGACCTGGTGTCGGCCGGGCCGAGGTTCGTCTGCGGCGGCGCGGCCGAGCAGGCGTTGCACGCCTCGTTCCTGGCCGGGCTGGTCTACCGGCTCGGCCCCATCGGCCCGGCCGCCGCGTCGCCCGGCCGGCTCCTGCTCAACGGCCAGTGCATGGCCTTCCGCAGGGCCCCGATGCTGCGGGCCGACGGGTTCGCCCGGGTCCGCGGCCACCTCACCGACGACATCGCCCTCGGCCGGCTGCTCGCGCGGGACGGCTGGCGGGTCGCCTTCCGGGACGCGGGCGCCCTGCTGGAGGTCGACATGCACGAGTCGGCCGCCGATGTGTGGCGCGAGTGGGGACGGTCGATCTCCCTGCGGGACGTGACGGGGAGCGGCGCGCTGGCGGCGGATCTCGCGGTCGTCTGGCTGACCCTCGCCCTGCCGGTGATGCGGCTGGCGAGGGGGCGTCCGACGGCGCTGGACCTCGGCCTGCTCGCCCAGCGGCTGCTCCTGGTCGCGGCGCTGCGGGGCAGCTACGCCCGGCCGGGCCCGGGCCTGGCGGTCTCGCCGTTCCTCGACGTCCTGACCGCGGTGCGGCTGACGTGGTCGGCGCTGCGGCCGCCGCGCACCTGGCGGGGGCGGAGCTACGGCCGTCCGGCGGTCACGCGCGGCGCCCGGCCGCGGCGGCCTGACCGAAGCGCAGCCCGATGAGGCACATCAGCGCCCCGGTGCCCGCGACGTGCCCGGCGGGCGCGAAGAGGAGCTGCAGCGCGGGCAGGGAGAAGACCGCGGCGCGCGTGCCCCAGGCGAACGAGCGCGCCGCCAGGCCCACCCCGGCCAGCAACGCGACCCCGAGCGTGAACGCGGGCGGGCAGATCACCGCGAAACCGCCCGCGAAGGTGAGGATCGAGCGGCCGCCCCGCCGTCCCGCGAACGCCGGCCAGGCGTGCCCGGCCATCGCGGCGGCCACCGCCGCGTACACGGGGAGGACGCTCGCCCCGGCGACCGTCCCGAGCGCCCCGGTCCCGCCTCCGCCCGCGGCGAGCCCGACGAGGCCCGCGGCCGTGCCCTTGAGCATGTCGCCTGCGAACACGGGAACGGCGGCCTTCCAGCCGAGCTGCTCCATCATGTTCCAGAAGCCGGGGTTGCGGTCGCCGACGTCGCGCGGGTCGAAGCCGTGGGCGCGCCCGACGAGCACCGCGACCGGCACCGAGCCGAGCAGGTAGCCGCCGATGGACGCGCCGAGCACGGGAGCCGCCGATACCAGGGTCATCGCCTCGTTCCACCTCATCAGGTACGCGGGTGTGGACGCCATGCGGCACATGGCGTTCGATCGGCCGCTGCTGCGCCGCACCGCCGGGCTGTCGTTCTGGCGGCTGCTGGGCACGGGCCGCGGCCGGTCCATGGGCCTGAGCGCGGACCTGCGCCGCTGGGCGCTGTTCGCGGTGTGGGAGGGGGAGCCCGCGTTGGAGGAGTTCCTCGCGCGCTCGCCGGTGGCAGCCCGGTGGGGGGAGGAGGCTGAGGAGTCCTGGCATGTGCGGCTCGCGCCACTCGGTTCCCGCGGCCGCTGGGGCGGGCGCGATCCGTTCGCGGCGGATGCCTTCGCGGCGCCCGTCAGGAAGCCCGGGGACGGGCCGGTGGCCGTGCTGACCAGGGCGTCGATCCGTCCCAGCCGGCTGGTGGCGTTCTACCGGTCGATTCCGGACGTGGACCGGCGGCTGCGCCGGGAGGACGGCTGCCTGGCGTCGATCGGGGTGGGGGAGTGGCCGCTGGCCCGGCAGGCGACCTTCTCGCTGTGGGACGGCGACGCCGCCATCGCGCGGTTCGCCTACGGCGCGGAGGCGCACCGCGCCGTCATCGGGCGGGTGCGCAGCGAAGGCTGGTACGCCGAGGAGCTGTTCGCCCGTTTCACCCCCTACGCGAGCCGGGGCACCTGGGACGGGCATGACCCGCTGCGTGCTCGCCGTACGGAGTGAGCGCGTCACGCGACCGGTCCCATGGAAGCGCGGCCGTCGACGGGCACGGGCCTGCCCTCCGCTGGCGGTTCGGACGCTGGCGGTTCGGAGGCGGCCAGTTCGGACGCGACCACGCAGGCGCGGGCCACGGCGGTGGATCGCGAAGAGCCGTGGCCCACCACGACCGTGCCGGCCAGCCCCAGCAGGGCGGCGCCACCGTGCGTGTCCGCGGTGTAGAGGCGCGCGACTTCCGCCAGCCGGGCGGGCGGGGCGATACCGGCTCCGGCGACCATTCCCAGGGTCGTCCGGACGCAGCCCTCGATGTTCTTCAGCACGACGTTGCCGGTGAAGCCGTCCGTCACGACCACGTCGACCGTTCCCGCCAACACATCGTGCCCTTCCACGTTGCCGTGGAAGCGGAGGGGCAAGCCCGGCAGCAGCGCGGCGGCCTCCCGGGCGAGCCGGTTGCCCTTCCCCGGCTCGGCACCGATCGACAGCAGGCCCACCAACGGGTCGGGCACGCCGAGGACACTGCGCGCGTACGAGGCGCCGAGCAGGGCGAACTGCGCGAGCATCTTCGGAGTCGGGTCCGCGGTCCCGCCGGCGTCGACCAGCACGGTGGAACCGGTCGGCGTCGGCAGCGCCACGGCCAGCGCCGGGCGCAGCACGCCCTCCCGCCGTCCGAACGCACGGACGGCGCACGTCACCACGGCTCCGGTGGACCCGGCCGAGACGAATGCGGCACCCCGCCGGCGGGCGAGCGCGCACCCGACCGCGAGACTCGAATCCCGCTGGGCGGCGGCCCGCGCGCCGCGCTCGGCCATCGGCACGACCTCCCCGGCGTGCTCGACCTCCACTTCGCCGGCGCCGCCGTGCCGCCGCAGCTCGCGGTGCAGGTCGTCGGCCCGTCCGACGAGAACGACCGGAACGCCGTGCTCGCGGCGCGCCGCCAGCGCCCCCGGCACCGTCTCGGACGGCCCGTGGTCGCCGCTCATCGCGTCCAGCACCACCGGACGCGCCGTCCCGCCCATCTCAGGCCGCCTCGAGAGGCCGCCGCCGTTCGGCGCGGCCGGCGGCGGAGGCGGCCAGCATGTGCCGCGCGAAGATCGCGGCCCGGCGGCGGCGCGGCACCCGCGCCCGCGCGGTCAGCACGTCGTGCCCGGCCGCGGCGATCTCGTCCAGGATGCCGCCGTACAGCTCGTACGCGGCGCGGATGCAGGGACGGGAGGACGGCGCCAGCAGTTCCACGCCGTCGAGGGCGCGGCGGTAATGGTCCCGGGCGCGGTCCGACTCGAAGGCGACCAGGTCGCGCAGCGCCCGTGCCGGGGCGCCGCGTTGGAGGTCGTCCTCGGTGACGCCGAACTTGGCGAGGTCCTCCTGCGGCAGATAGACGCGGCCCCGGGCCAGGTCCTCGGCGACGTCCCGCAGGAAGTTCGTCAGCTGGAACGCCCGTCCCAGCTCGCGGGCGGCCTCGCGGGCCCGCCGCCCGGCACCGGGCACCGTCTCCAGGACGGGAAGCATCATCAGCCCGATCGCGGCGCCCGAGCCCTCCATGTAGACCAGCAGGTCGTCGTAGGTGCCGTACCGGGTGACGGTCAGGTCGGAGCGCATGGACCGCAGGAAGGCGTCGAGATCGGTGCGCTCGATGCCGAAGGAACGGACGGTGTGCACGAAGGCGGGTAGCACCGGGTCCTCGACCGTCTCGCCCGCCAGGCTCGCGCTCAGCCGCCGGGTCACTTCGTCGAGCGCGCGCGCCCGGTCGCCGGTGTCCGCGCCCGTCCCGCCGCACGCGTCGACGATGTCGTCCACATGGCGGGTGAACCCGTACAACGCGTGCACATGCCTGCGCTTCCACGCCGGCAGCAGCATCGTGGCCAGGTAGAACGAGCGGCCGTGCCGGGCGTTGAGACGGCGGCAGTGCTCGTAGCTCGCGGTCAGCGTCATCGGCGGCCTTCCAGGATGCGGGCGGCGGCGAGCCGTCCGGAGATCAGAGCCGGTGGGACGCCCACACCGGGCGCGGTGTACATCCCGGCGAAATGCAGGCCGGGGACGCGGCGGCTGCGGCCGGCGGGCCGGAACCAGGCCGTCTGCGAAAACCGGTGGTCGAGCGCGAAGGGCGTGCCCGCCGAATGGCCCAGGCGGGACCAGTCCCGCGGGTCGAACGTCCGTCTCGGGGCCGCCGACAGGTCGCCGTACCCCAGGTCGGACAGGCGGGCGAGCAGGCGCTGCTCCAGCCGCGGCGCGAGACGGTCCCAGTCGGCTCCGCTCGCGGTGTTCGGGGCGGGTTCCAGGACGCTCAACGTGCAGTGGCCGGGCGGTGCCGTGGCGGCGTCCCCCTCGGGGCAGGTGACCAGCAGGCTCGGGTCGGGCTGCGGCCGCCCGGCGGTCAGGGCGGAGAAGGTTCCGGCCCACTCCCGGCCGAAGTGCAGCGTGTGGTGCGCGCGGCCGGGCGCCCGGTGGCCGAGTCCGAAGTGCATCACCAGGCAGGACGGCGAGTACCGCGGACGGCGCAGCCGCCAGTCGCCCGCCGCGTCCGGCAGCAGCCCCCGGTGCGCCCGCGCCAGGTCGCACGCGACCACGACCGCTCCGGCGGTGAGGCGCTCGCCGCCCTCCAGCCGTACCGCCGCCACCCCGGACGCGTCCGTCTCCACCCGCTCGGCGCGCACGCCGTACCTGAGCACGGCGCCCGCCTTCTCGGCCACGGCGGCCAGGGCCTGCGGGACCGCGTGCATGCCGCCTGCCGTCGGGAAGTACACCCCGCCGATGGTGTCCATGTGCGCGACGACCGCGTAGACGGCCAGCGCCTTGCCGGGAGGAAGCCCGACGTACAGGGCCTGGAACGTGTGCGCCCTGATGAGCCGCTCGTCGGTCAGCTGGGCCGCCACGAACCGGTCCAGGCGCCGGAACCCGCCCGCAGCCGCGAGCCTGAGCAGCGCGGCGGGACGGGCCATGCCGCGCAGCCGGGTCATGTCCGCGTCGATGAACGACGGCCATTCGGCCTCGAACATCGCCGCGAGCCGCCGCCGGTACCGCAGGTAGCGGGCCGCCTCGTCCGGCCCGCACAGGGCGCGGACGTTGTCGGCCATCCGCCGCGCGCCCGCCACCACGTCCAGCCGTGAGCCGTCGTGGAAGGACAGCCGGTAGAACGGGTCCAGGCGCCGGAGCGGAAGCAGGTTCTCCATGTCCTCGCCCGCCGCGCCGAACGTTTCCGCCAGGACCTGCGGCATGGTCAGCACCGAAGGACCGGTGTCGAACCGGTAGCGGCCCGCGTGCGCCGTTCCGCAGCATCCGCCCGGTTCGTCCCGAGCCTCGACCACCACGACCTCGCGGCCGCCCGCGGCGAGATGGATCGCCGCCGACAGCCCGCCCAGACCCGCCCCGATGACGACGACCGGACCGCTCTCCGCCATCAGCGCCCGCCACGGCGCACCGTGGACACGAAGCCGCGCCCGATGCCCGTCATGTGCAGTGCGCCGACCATGTCCCCTCCTTGGTCGTCCGCCCGTACCCTCCTCTGACCTGCACAAGCGCGCCTGAAGTGGATTTTGCCCGCCGTGCACCGTTCCGATGGCGGCCGCTCCCGGACCCGCTCCCGGCGTTGCCGCCGCCCATGCCTAGCCCGGCCGGGGGCGGGTACCGCGACGCACATGGGGGACAAGAAGAAGGACCCGGCCGTCGGCGACGAGGTCACCTGGCGCAGCCACGGCTCCACGGCCGAGGGCCGGGTGGAGGAGAAGATCACCGACCGTCGTGAGGAGGCCGGCCGCACCGTCGCGGCCTCGCCCGAAGAGCCGCAGTACGCCGTGCGGAGCGAGAAGAGCGGTAAGAAGGCCGTCCACAAGGGCTCGGCGCTGCGCAAGCGAAAGCGCTCGAAGTGAGCGGTGCCCGTCTGGGCAGGAACGCGAACGCGTTCCGCCGGATCAGGGCCTTGCCGTGTCCGTTCCGGTGCCCCGGCGTCGCACGGCCAGCACCGCGGCGGGCACGGCGAACGCGCCCATCGCCGCCCCGCCCGTCACCGCCACGACCGGATCGGCCGGCTCGAACACCACCGCGAACGCCAGCGTCTCCATCGCGGCCATGAGCCCGTACGTCGCCACGAGCCCCTCCGACGCCACGAGCCCCTCCGAGGCGTCCGGCCCGCCGACCCACGCCTCGGTCGCGGCCATGAGCAGCGCGGACACGCCCAGCCAGCCGGCGAAGTTGCTCGCCGGCACCCCCCGGTAGGTTCCGCGGCGCGCCCATCTCCACAGGTCGTGCCGGAGCATCTGCGGATCCAGGAACGCGTCCCATGCGGTCAGCGCCAGCGCTCCGACCGCGATCCGGCGCACCGGCCGCCGGTCCGGGACCAGAACGGCCGCGACCGCGTGCGCCGCCAGCCCCATCCCGGACCACGCCACCGCGACCGCCACGGGGACACCGCCCACCTGGGGCCGCAGCACCGGTGTGTAGGTGTACCGCCCGAACGGCAGCCCCGTCCGCACGCCGATCCGTTCCACGGTGTGCCCCAACGCCATCGCGGTCGCCACCGCGCCGGCCGCCCGCACGGCGCCCCGTCGCGAAGCGGCGAAACAACCGGCCGCTGCCGCGAGCGCGCCCACCACCGGGTTGATCCACCGCACCGGCTCCGCACCGACCCCGGACGTCACCTGCGCGGCCACCATCGACGCCAGGAAACCGGCTCCGGCGGCGGCGAACCCGTCCGGTCCTCGCCGCGTGCCCTTTCGCCGCCGATTCTTAGGCCGCACCGTCAACTCCACATCCGTGCATCGGGCGGACATGCGCGCTCGGCCCCGGGCCGGCGATCGGCGCGGGCGTCCATCGGCTGCCCCGCCCGAGGATCTTTCCGTTCGTCCTGCCGACAAGCGGCCGCCCGCCTCCGGAAACCGGCCGGGCACGGTAACGCGCCGGCAATGGGACGACGACCGTGCGCTTGAGGGCGGGTCATTCAGGGTCGACGATCGGCGGCGGATAGCCGAGCGCGTGCCGGCGGTCGGCGGGCAGGGACCAGGGGCGGTGGACGCGCGACCCCTCGATCTCGGCGAGCTCGGGCACGTACCTGCGGACGTAGTCGCCGCCGCGGTCGAAACGGGACGCCTGGCGCAGCGGCTTCATGACCTGGCTGGGGCGGGTGTTGTTGCCGGTCCCCGCCACCCACTGCCAGTTCCCGGCGTTGTCGGCGACGTCGCCGTCCAGCAGCCAGTCGTTGAAATGGCGCAGCCCATGCCGCCAGTCGATGTCGAGGTTCCGGGTCAGGAACGACGCGGTGATCAGCCGGGCGCGGTTGTGCATGAACCCCTCGGCGTGCAGCTGCCGCATCCCCGCGTCGACGATCGGGATGCCGGTCATGCCCTCGCACCAGGCGGCCAGGGCGTCCTCGTCCCGGTTCCAGCGGCGCCCGCGGGGCCGGTAGTCGGCCCGGGGGAGCGCGGGGAAGGCGGCGGCGACCTGGTGGTGGAAGTCGCGCCAGGCGAGCTGGCGCCGGAACCCCTCCGGGCCCGCCTTCGCCGCCTCCAGCGGCGAGACGCAGCCGAACTTCAGGTACGGGCTGAGCCGGGACGTGCGGTCGGCGGCGAGGTCGTCGTGGACGCGGTCGTAGTCGGCGGCGGCCTCGCGCAGCCAGGTCTCCATCCGGCGGCGGCCGGCCCGCTCCCCGCCGTCCGCCAGGTCAGGGGACGGCGTGCCGGGCACCAGGTCGGCCATGTCCGGGAGCGCCCCGGGCCGGAGCCCGGGCGGCAGCGCGATCTTCCGCGGCGTCTTCGCGACCGGCCTGCGGCGGGCGGCGTCCCACGCCCTCCAGTACGGGGTGAACACCCGGTAGTGGTCGCCGCTCGCGGGGGTGAGGTCCCCGGGCGGGACCACGGTGATGCCCGGATGCGCCGACACCTCGAGCCCGAGGCCGCGGAGCCCGTCGAGACGCCGCGCCCCGTAGGCGGACCGCTCGTCGGCCAGGAACAGCGCCGCCGCCTCCGTCCGTTCCGCCAGCCGGGCGACCTCCGTGACCGGGTCACCGCGCCGCACCACCAGGTCGCCCCCCGCCTCCCGGAGTGATGCGCGCAGGTCGGCAAGGCTGTCGAGGAGGAACCGGACGCGGTTGGGCGCGGCGAACGGCCCGCCGAGCAGCGCGTCGTCGAAGACGAAGAGCGGGACGACCCGCTCCGCCCGGCACGCGGCCGCCAGCGCCGGATTGTCGCGCACCCGGAGATCACGGGTGAACAGCATGATCGATGTGCTCATCACCGCAATCCTCGGCTCCGCGCCCGCGACAGGTCGGCGTCCCGGCGTGAAAGCGCGGCAAAGATTCGGCCGCCGCGTCAGCCCGTGGCCGCGCTTCGCCGGTTGCGGACGGCTATGTCGGCGTTCAGGGCGGTGGCGAAACCGCACCAGGCCGCGTACGGCACCAGCGCGATGGCCGCCGCGGTGTCGACGCGCGCAGCGCGCCGAAGCAGTTCGGCGTTGCTGACGTCCAGCAGGACCGTCCCGGCCACGCCCGCCTTCGGACTGCGGAGCCCGAAGAACAGGTGGTTCCAGGCGGTGTTCAGGGCCAGGTTCGTCCCGACGCTGGCGGCCAGGGCCCGGCGTTCGGGCCCGCGCGCCCTGAGCAGGGCGCGTCCGGCGGCCCAGGCGATCGACGCGTACAGCGGCGTCCACACCGCGCCGAACGCCCACGACGGCGGCTGCCACGGCGGCTTGGACAACGACCGGTACCAGCCGTCACCGGTGTCGACCGCCGTGGCACCGAGCACGGCGGCCGCCGTCACCGCCGCGGTCGTGGCGCCGTAGGTCTTCCATCGCGTGGCCGCCGAAGGCCCTTGCCGCCGTTCCCGGTTCATACGAGCGTGCTTCCCCGGGGCGGCCCGGATGAACGGTGCTGGTGACCGCCCGGCCCGATGGGTGCGGCGCCAGGCGGTTGTCCCAGCGCATCGCGGGCATCTCACTTTGCGTGACCACACCGACCGGGCACCCCCGGCCGCGGCTGGCGGTGTCCAGTTGCCTGCTCGGCGCGCCCGTCCGCTACAACGGCGGCCACAGCCGGAACCGGTTCCTCACCGGCATGCTGTCGCGGCACGTCGACTGGGTGCCGGTCTGCCCGGAGATGGAGATCGGGCTCGCGGCGCCCCGGCCCGCGATGCGGCTGCGCACCGATGGGCACATCGTCACCAAGGACGGCGCGTCCGACCACACCGCGGCCATGACCGCCCTCGCCGAGCGCCGCCTCCCCGACCTGGGCGGCATCGACGGATACATCCTGAAGTCCCGTTCTCCCAGCTGCGGCCTGTCCAACCTGCCCCGGTACGCCGCCGGGGGGCCGGACGAGCGCACCGACGGGCAGCCGGTCGACCGGAAGGGCCGCGGCGTGTTCGCCGCGCTGCTCCTGGACGCCTACCCCGACCTGCCCACCGAGGAGGACGGCCGGCTCAACGATCCCGTATTGCGCGAGCATTTCATCGAGCAGGTCTTCGCTCAGGCTCGGCTGCGGGAGCTCTTCGCCGGCGACTGGCGCCCGCGCGACCTGGTCGCCTTCCACAGCCGGCACAAGTTCCAGCTGCTCGCGCACGCCCCCGACGGCTACCGCGAGACCGGACGCATCGTCGCCCGCGCGGGCGAGCGGCCCCAGGACGAGCTGGAACGCGACTACCGCCACGCGTTCACCGCCACCCTCGCCATCCGCGCCGGACGCGGCCGCCACACCAACGCGCTCCATCACATCCTCGGCTTCATCACCGGCGACCTCGACCCCGCGCGCCGCCACGACATCCTCACCGCCATCGACTCCTACCGGAGAGGGCAGGCGCCACTGAGCGTCCCCATCGCCCTGCTGCGTCACCACGCCAAAGGCGAACATCTCGCCTACATCGCCGAGCAGACCTACCTCGCCCCCTTCCCCGACGACCTCCTCCTCCGCCACAACCTCTGACCGCGCCGAACCGCCCGCTACGCGTCGGCCGGCACGTACACCAGTTCGAGGATCCCGGACGGGAAGGCCGTGCTCTTCACCAAGCGCAGGTTCACGGGCTGATCCAGCTCGGGGAACAGCGGCGCGCCCCTGCCGGTGGCGGCGGGCAGCACCCACAGCCGGTATTCGTCGACGACGCCGAGCTTGATCAGGGAATGCATGAACCGGGTGCCGCCGGCGGCGACGAGGTCCTTGCCGGGCTCGGCCTTGAGCTTGGCGATCTCCTCGGCCGTGTCACCGCCGGCGATCCGGGTCTCGGGCCAGTCGTCGGCCGATTCCAGCGTGCGGGAGAACACGACCTTGGGGATCTCGTTCATGGCCCGGGCGGACGGGTGGTCGGAGCCCGGCCAGTACCCGGCCATGATCTCGTAGGTGTTGCGGCCCATGAGGAAGGCCCCGGCCTCCCACAGCCGGCGGACGAAGTACTCCTCCTGCTCGGGGTCGTCGATGCTCATCATGACGTCCCGGATCCCGTTGTCCCCGTCAGCGCTCTTTCCGTCGAGCGAGACGTAAAAGCCCAGAATCAACTTCCGCATCCGATGCCTCCAAGCACTTCTTCCACGCCGGGACGGGGCGCTGCATGAGCTCGTCACCCCTCAGCGTCCACCACCCGATCACTCGCAAACTCAGACCGCCGACCCACCGAAAACTCACCGCACCCCACCCCGCCACCTCTCACCCGCAGCAGCAAGACGTACGGCTGTGTCCCGCGGCGGGCCGGAGTGCTTCGGGCGGCTGCGTCACCGGATGTTCATCGGAGGGGTCGAACCTTCATACAGACACTGGCGTCTATATGAGTATGGTTGCCCCACAGGACGAGGAAGCATGATGCGGACTCCACTGCGGATCGCCGGACTCCTGGCCACCCTGCCCCTGGCCGCCCTCCTGACGGCCGCGGGGTCGTCGCAGGCGCTGGCCGACCCCGCCTACCAGGAACTGTGCGCCGGCCCGGTCGCCGAACTCCAGGCGATCCAGGCGCGCATCCGAGAGCACAACGCCCGTCCCCACACCGGCCCCTACAGCGCGGCGGCCGCCGCCTACGACTCCGAGGCGGCCACCTTGAGGAGCGAACAGAACCGCGCGCTCTCGCGGCTCATGGCCTGCGAGCGGAGTCTCGACCAGATGCAGGCCAGGTATCCGAAGTCGACCATCATGAGCCCGTCGGCGGACGACGTCACCAAGATCGGGACGGCGCTCAAGAAGGTGACCGACGCGGAGAAGCAGGCCGCCACGCGCTGGAACGCCAAGACCTACGACTATCTCAAGTACGGGCAGGGAAAGGCCGGGATGACCAAGCGGGTCGATCGGCGGCCCGCCAAGCTCCCGCCGTCCGTCTACAGCGTGTACAAGGCGCTCGACCAGACGCGCCCGGCGTTCCCCAAGACCGCCTACCTGCAAGGAGTGCAGGCGCCGAAGACGGGGACGCCGGACCCCGCGTACCCGCCTTCGAGCGGGCGGGTGGTCAACAGCACGCACATGGACCACATCGTCCCGCTGCGGCGGCTCGTCTCCATGCGCGACTTCCTGAAACTGACTCCCGGCAACATGTACATCGTCGCGAACTCGCCCGCCAACGGCCAATGGCTCTCCGGCTCGGCGAACCTCTCCAAGGGCTCGGGAAGCGCGGCGCTCACCTCCGGCACCTCGCCCGCGTGGCGGCAGCAGCAGGCCCAGCTCCGGCAGAAGGCCGAATCCGAACTCCAGGAACTCATCGACGCGCTGCTCAAGAGCCAGAGGAGCTGATCCGGGATGTACGAACAGATCCAGTACCCGGGCCCGCCGCTCCCGCCCCCGCACGGCCGGAGGCGCCGTCGGTTCGTCCTGCTCGCCGGAGCGCTCACCGCGCTGGCGGTGTTCGCCGGAGCCGCCGTCTACGGGGTCCACTGGTGGACGCACCGGGACGAGAGGCGGGTCAGCGGCGCGGTGACGGACTTCGCGCACGCGGTCGACCGGGAGGACTCGGCCACGGCGCTCGGCCTGATGTGCGCCGAGGAGGAGCAGAGCGCGGTCGAGTCCGGGGCCTCCACGACCGATCACGGCCTCGGCTCCCGTTACGAACGGCCGGTGAAGACGTCCGACATCAAGATCTCCGGTGACGTGGCCCGGGTGCGGCTGACGCGCCCCTCGCAGCAGCCCGCAACGCTCTACCTGCGCAAAGAGGGCGGGACCTGGAAGATGTGCGACCCGGAGCGGCAGAGCCGGCCGCAGTGACCTCGCCCCCGCCCGGCCCCCCCCCCGGGCGGTCCCGCGGGGGGCCCCCCCCCCGCGGCGGCTCCGCGGGGGGGGCGGCCCCGGGAAGCCAG
>NZ_JBEPCJ010000001.1:0-97832 GCF_040299565.1 Spirillospora sp. NPDC000708 | reverse complement strand
CCGCCGCCCCCCCCCCCCCCCCCCACTCCCCCGCGGGCCTGTCCGGCGGGGCGCCGCAAGCGAGCGGCGGCTCGGCGTTGGCGCGACCGGCTGAACGAGAGCGGATCAGGCTTCGACCCGCCCGGCCACGCGAACGTCGGCCCGGCCGGTGTGCAGGAAGCGCGCGCGACCCTCGCCGTCGTCTCCCAGGAACGCGACCGGGCCGTGGCCGGGTTCGGCGGGCACCAGGGAGTCGCCCCGCCAGCCGAGCAGTTCCGTGCGGTACGGCTCGTCGCCGGCCCCTACCGCGAGGCCGACGGGGACCTTCTCCAGCCACAGCCGTCCCTGTTCGTCGGCGGTCACCGTGGTCCGGCTCGTGCTCGACAGGTAGACGCCCGCGCAGCGCCTCACGTCCGGGCGCGCGACGGGATCGGGGACGGGCTCGGCGGGCGACTCGATGACCCTGCCGAGGATCTCCTTCATCAGCGGCTTGCGGTCGCCGCCGTTGGTGCAGATCGCCACCGCCACGTCGCGGCCGGGGTCGACCCGCAGGACGGCCGACTGCCCGATGGTGTTGCCGTCGTGACCGAACACCGGGCCGCCCGGCAGGTCGTAGAGCTCCCAGCCCAGGCCCCACGCCCTGCCCCAGCCGATGTCGGGCAGGGCGACCTGCGGCTCCCGCATGGCCCGCAGCCCCTCGTCGGCCAGGTGCGCCCGGGCGAAGACCACCAGGTCGCGCGGGGTCATGGCGAGCATCGACCCGGCGGGCGCGTTCGAGCGCGCCAGCGCCCAGACCGGTGCGGGCCGCCCGCGCAGATGCCCCACCGCCGCCCGATGCAGGATCGCCTCGTACGGATCGTTCGCCGCGTGCGTCATGCCCAGGGGCGTGAACAGGCGGTCCCGCATGCACCGGTCGAACGGCTCGCCCCGCACGACCTCGACGATCCGCCCGAGCACGCTGAAGCCCGCGTTGTTGTAGGAGAACATCTCCCCGGGCTCGAAGAGCTGCGGCACGTCGGCCAGCAGTTCCACGTACCTCTCCAGGCAGTCGTCCCCCTTGCCGGTGTCGGTGAACACGTCCCCCTCGAACCCGGCCGTGTGGCACAGCAGCTGCCGGACGGTCGCCTCCCGGAACCCGGGAAGGTAAGTGGCCACCGGCGCGTCGAGCTCCACCAGCCCCTCCGCGACCAGCCCCATCACCAGCGTCGCCGTCAGCACCTTGGTGATCGACCCGATCTGGAACACCGAGTCGACGGTCGCCTCCACCCCCGTCGCCTTGCTGAGCACCCCCGCCGCCGCCTCGACCACCCGGCCCCCGGCGTCGACGGCGACCGCCACCCCCGGCACCCCGTGCTCCTCCGCCAGCCCCGGCAGCCGCTCCCGCAGCCACCCCCCGATCTCATCGATCTCCACCCTCATCCGCCCACCGTAGACGGCTGCGCCGACACCCCTTAGGGCGCCCGCCGCCCGCAGGCAAGCCGACGTCCGCGCACTGGGCGGGTTCCGCAACGCCGATGACGCGCGCCCGACTGTTCCCGCGCGCGTCATCGTCCGGTGAAGCGCGCTTCGCGGCGCTCCAGGAACGCGGCGCTGGCGCTGATGGCCGACGTCCGGGTCGCGGCGCGGCGTGCCCGCTTCGGCGAGCTGTTCGTCAAGCGCGGGCTGTGCAGCGACGTCGCCCGGCCGGCCCGGCTCGTCGGCCGCTGATCGGTCCGTGGGTGCCCGGCGCGGTCGCCAGGCACCCACAAGGGACGGACAAGCGGAGATCGGATCCCACCGCTGGACCGAGGATAGTGGCCCATGACCGCCGGGGCTCGAGAAGCGCGCGGGACGAAGCCGAAAGTTCCCTGGTGAACGCCCGAACGATCAAGGGCGGATCGGCCGAGCGGAAGGCGATGGGTCCGGACAAGTCCGTTGGAATCGCCGCCCCATCCGTCACCTGACAACGTTCCGTCACCTCTGCTATACGTATAGTCACCTCACCTGATCGGGGTGGGGACAACCGGTGCCCACACTGGGGATCCGGGCGTGACAAGGAAGAAAAGGGAACACATGAACTCCTTCAGCTACACCGAGCTGGACAAGCTGGCCGGCGAGGTCCTGCCGGAGCGCGCGGTGCTCTCCACCCTTCTCGTCGGTGGCGACAGCGACAACGACAACCAGAACTTCAACCTCGGCGGCGGCGGCCACGACGGCGGCACGACCGCGGTCGTCCCGGACTGCCAGAGCAACATCACCCACTCGCAGGGCGGCCTCGTCGGCGCGCTGGGTCTCAGCTCCGAGAACCCCAACTCGTCGTTCACCTGCTCCGCCAGCTCGGTGGTCTCGGGTCACTGATCCGAAACGACGCACTCGCGGGCTTCGGCCCGCAGAGGGGAAGGGCCGGCGTTCGCACGCCGGCCCTTCCTCCATTCCAATGATCACGGCCGCGCGGGAGACCCGCTGACCGGGGCGTTCGGCTCAGGCGTTCGGGGAGTCGGAAGCGCCCGCCATCACCGCCAGGCGGAACCTGGCCTCATCCTCGGTACCGGGCGCCGCGGTGAGGACGACGATCTTGCGTTCCGCGTCGCCGTCGCTCAGGACGTCGCAGTCCACCGCGATCGGCCCTGCCGCCGGGTGCTGGACGATCTTGTGGTCCTCCCGGTGCGCGCCGACCGCGCCGGACGCCCACAGCTCGGCGAAGCGCGGGCTGCTCGCCGCGAGGTCCCGGATCAGGCCCGCCAGGCGCGCGCTGTCCGGGAACCGTCCGGTGGCGCGGCGCAGGTCGGACACGACGGAAGCCTCGACTTCGGACCGGCTGAGCGAGGTCACCGGCCAGTGCGACAGGCGGGGGGCGGCCCCGTCGGCCGGAAAGGTGTCCCGCGCGAAGTTGCGCAGTGCCGACGGCGTCGAGGACGGGTCGCCCAGCAGCGCCGCCCAGCAGCGGTTCCACCAGATCAGCTGCCAGTCCGCGGCGAACACGGCGGCCGCGGAGCCGCCGAGCCGGTCCAGCATGCGGTGCAGGCCGGGCGGGATGCGGTCCGAGATCTCCCCGCCGGCCGGAGGGGCGAGCCCGGCCAGCCGGTAGAGATGGTCCCGCTCGGCGTCGGTGAGTTGCAGGGCGCGTGCGAGCGCGGCGGTCACCTGTGCCGACGGCGTCGCATGGCGCCCCTGCTCCAGGCGGACCACGTAATCGACCGAGATCCCCGCGAGCTCGGCGAGGTCCTCCCGGCGCAGTCCCGTGACCCGGCGCCTGTGGCCGCCGGGCAGTCCCGCCGCGTCCGGCGCGACACGGCCGCGCCAGGTGCGCAGCATCGGGCCGAGTTTCGCGACGTCAGCGGTCATGAAACCGATTGTCGCACCCGGCGCCGCCGCGAAGGTGGTAACGGTTTTCCTACCGAATTCCTCTCTCTGGCCGCCGCCCCGGCGACCCGCGAGCCTCGTGGTCATGACCTTGACGTTCTCCCACGACCACGTGGGCATCACCGTTACGCCGGAGGACCTGGACGCCACCATCGCGTGGTACTCGCGCAACCTCGGTTTCGCCGTCGACCAGCGGTTCGAGGCCCACGGCACGACGTTCGTCTTCCTCACCGCAGGCGACGTGAAGATCGAGCTCCTCGCGGGCGCCTCGGACCGGGGCGCGGCGTCGGCCGACGACATCCTCACGAGCATGCACACGTCGCGCCTGCATCACTTCTGCCTGGCCGTGGCGGACCTCGATGCGGCACTGTCCCGGCTTCTCGAACTCGATGTGCCGCTGATCGGCGGCCCCATGGAGATAGCGGCGACCGGTCGGCGCATCGCCTTCGTCACCGACAACGTCGGCACCATCATCGAGCTCAGCGACCCCGGCACATGACTCTCCGGCCGTAAGTCGACTCAGCCGGACAGGTGTTCGTGAGCGTGCCGTTCGACCAGGATGGGGACGAAATCGCGGATGGGCCGCCCGTCGAAGTGGTGGTGGACGGCCTCGACCGTCCGGGTGATCTCCTGCGGGCTGTAGTGATCACCGTAGGTCTTCAGCAGGCGCGTCGTGACCTGCTCCATGGCGGTCCTCTCGTAGACCTCGGTGTCCATCGTTCCGGCTCCTTTCCATGAGGGTCAGGTCGATCTCCCCAGGAAATCCGTAACCGCTCATGTGCACCCCATGCGCACGCCAAGGTCTGTTTACCGAGAGTTCACCGAGGGCCGCCCATGACGTCGATGAACTCGATGCCCTGGGAGGCGAGGCGGGACGAGAGACCGGAAAGGGTCCTGCCTTCGGGGGCCACGTTCGCGTTGGTCACCACCCTGACATAGCGACCTTGCTCGATCGCTCCGACCGCCTGCCGCAGGACGGTCCGCTCCTCGGCGGAACCGGCTCCGGCCAGTGCCGCCTTGAGCTCCCGGAGGACGGCCGCCTTGTTCTTCTCGAAGTTGGTGGTCAGAGCGCTCACCGAGCTCACGTTGCCGGCACGGGTGAGGGCCTTGTTGTCGACGAAGAACACCTTCTGGCCCTTCATCGTGACCATGTCGATCCCTCCCTGGTTCGTGCCGCGGACATCCGGCTTGTACGACAGGATCGTGTGCCCCTCGGCCGCGAGCCATTCCGTCGCCGCTCGCTCACCGAAGTTGCCGCGGGCCAGGCGGGGAGCGGGCGCGCCCTCCGCCGGCGACACCCCTTCGGCGGCCGGCACCGCTGTCACATCGTCCGCGGCCACGCCGGTGACCTCGTCATGGGGAGGCGGTACGGGCGTTCCCGGCGCGGGCTCGGACGCGCGCTTCGGAGCGGACGTGTGCCCAGCCGCCTGCTCCGGGCCGGGACTCTTGGCGGGAGCGGTCGGCGTGGGTCGCGCGGAAACGGCCTTGGGCGCGGTCACCTTGCGGTGGACGCCCAGGTGGACGGCGCTGGAGAGAGCGGCCATGAACAGGCCGGCCGGGTCGGTGAGATGGAGGATCAGGTCGTCGGCGAAGCCCTGACAGCTGAACCGGCCTCGCCACCGGGCCAGGACCTGGTCGACGGTGACGGCGAACGCCTGCGACAGCTCGTGCGTGGCGAGGCCGGCGGCCAGCGCTGCGACGGCCTGGCGGGCGAGCGTCTGAGCGGCGGGGTCGCCGGCGAAGCGGGCGAAGAGCGCGCCGGTGAGGCGGCCGCCGAGCCGGACCAGGACGATCTGGACGGCGGTGTCCAGCGCGATCGAGGTCCAGTCGACCGTGTCGCCCTGCGCCGCGGCGACGGCGCCCTTGCCGATGTTGGCGGCGATCGGCGCGCCGACCGAGACCGCGGTCAGCGTCTCGCCCAGCGTCAGGCCGCCGATGCCGGTGCCGAGGACCTCCGGGGCGAGACCGAGCGCGGCGCCTCCGGACGCGACGGTGGCGAGCACGCCCAGGGTGATGAAGGCGACCTGCTCGGTGATCTCCAGGGTGGTCAGCAGGCGCTCGCCGCCCTGGAGGGTCTGCTCGATGTAGCGGCCGACCAGGGCGGAGATCTGCGCGGACGCGGCGTCGGCGTCGGCGAGGTGCCGGGCGGCCTCGGTGAAGGAGCCGTGGCCGAGGGCCTGCCGGGCGGCGGCCTCGCTCCGCGCCAGGGCCGCCTTCAGGGCCGGCAGGTCGGGACCGGGGTCGTGGTAGCCGGACTGGGTGAGGGACGCCCACGCCTTGATGGCGCCGGAGCTGATCGGCATCTGCTCGTCGAGGCGCGCGTGCGCCTCGTAGCGGGTGAGGGCGAGGTCCGCCCGCCGGGCGCCGCGCTCCAGCCCGTCGGCCAGCGCCGACCGGGCCGCCGCGCGGAGCCGTTCGGCCCGGTCCCGGGTGAGCGAGAGGGGCGTCCCCCGGTAGGTGGTGCGCAGCGTCCCGTCGGACGCGGGGGCCAGCCCGTCCACGGCCTCCATCACCGCTGTGAGCGTGGCGCGGGCGTCCCCCGCGGGCGGGGACGGCCGCGCCTCGCGGCCGGCGGGCGCGGGGACCGGCGGTGCGGGTACGGCCGCCTTCTCGACGGCGTGCTCGCCCATCGCGGTCAGGGAACCGTCAGGACGTCGCCGGACGGTCCGGCGTCGCCGTTCAGCGGGGCGCCGTCGTCGCCGGCGGCGGACTCGGCGATCAGCTCGTCCAGGATCTGGATGGCGCCGCTGATGCGCAGCAGCGTCTCGCGGAGGGCGGTCTCCTGGGTCACGAGGTCGCGCAGCCGCCGTTCTCCGGTGGCGAGGTCCTGGCGGAGTTCGGCGAGGCGGGCTTCGAGGCGGTCGGGCATGGTCACTCCGGTCTCGGTGAGGCGATGCGCAGGTGGGCGGGTTGCCCGTGCAGTTCCGGGTGCAGGTAGCGGCCGCGTTCGTGCTCGGGCTTGTCGTGTTCGGTCCTGATCCGGTGCTCCTGCGCCCACCTGTCCTGGCGGACGCCGGTGACCTGCCAGCAGACGGTCACGCGCGGGCGGCCGGTGCGGATCGTCAGGGTGCCGCCGGTGATCTCGCCGGCGACCTCGGTCGGGACGCCGGCCGGGGTCAGCTGGAAGCGGTGGTCGCGGTTGAGCGCGGCGAAGTAGGACGGCAGCGCGACCTCGGCGCGGCCGTCGTCGCCGGTGACGGCGGTGCCGCAGTACACGTTCAGCATCTCCGGCGACTCGACGAAGGAGTGCGCGAGGTAGCGGTCGCCGGGGTCGAGCGGGTGGTCGATCCGGAACCCGCCGCCCGCCTTCAGCAGGCTGCCGTACACCTCCAGGTTGTTGTAGGTCCGGACGATCGAGCCGCCGCTCTGGATGAGCAGGACGCCGCCGCCCTGGTCCCAGATCCGTGACCCCCACAGCGTGAGGATGGCGGGACCCCACGGGTTCCCGAACTGGCCGCCGAAGACCAGTTCGCCCGAGTCGACGTTCATCTGCAGGCCCCAGCCGTGCCCGGTGCCGTACATGCCCAGCATCTGGTCGCCGGCCATCCCGACGAAGCCCCGGTCGCCCCCGTTGTTCTGGTGGAACCAGATGCCCGCGGTGTCGCTGCCGCCCTGCCGGACCCGCATCCGGGCCGAGACGTCCAGGGCGCCGCCGTCCCCGGGGGCGCCGACGGACAGCCGGTCGTACCCCGACCAGAGCCGGGCGTACCCGTCGGCGGCGTACCAGACCCACCGCTCGCCCCGCCCGGGGTTCTCGACGAAGCGGGACACCGACCGGTCGGCGAAGGACAGGCCGCCCGCGGTGCCGCCACTGTGGATCTCCGAGCCCTCCACGTGCAGGATCCGCTGCGGCCCGGTCGCGCCGATGCCGACCTGTCCGGCGGGGTCCACGATGAGGCGGTCGGCGTTCGCGCCGCAGTCGGTCAGCCGGAAGCCGCCGCCATCGTCCACCGCCAGCTCGTGCTCCCTCGCGCCGGTCGGGGACGGCAGCCGCAGCCCGGTGCCGGTCAGCCGCAGCAGCGGGCGCGCCCCGTCCGTGCCCGGCAGCAGGGTCAGCCGGACGCCGCCCGCGTCCGCCTCCATCAGCGCGGTCTCCCGCTGCCCGACCTCCCCGGTCATCGCCGCGACGGCCACGGCGGCGGACGTCGGCTCCTGGAGCGACAGCCGGGCGGCGACCCGCCGCGGTCCGGGGTCGAGCCCGGTGACCTGGCCCTGGGCGTCCAGGGTCACCGCCGCGAGCACCACCTGCCGCCCGTCGTCGACGAAGCCCAGGGCCGGGACGAGGCGCAGCCACGGCGCGTGCAGCAGGACGGGCGCGCTGGTCAGGGTGCCCTGCCCGATCACCTCCCGCCACGTGAGGGTGAGCAGGCACGCGCCGGTCGCGCCGGTCGTCACGGCGGCCACCCCGCCGGCCGGGACCACGACGGTCGGGACGTCCCTCATCTGGTCGGGCGGGACGGTGGGGTCGACGATCACCGTGCCGCCCTCCACCACCGCGACGACCCGGCCGGAGGAGTCGATCGCGCTGCCCGGCAGGACCGTCGGCGCCGACCCGGCCGCCACGCGGACGGTCAGCCCGGCCGCGACGCCCGAGGAGTGCAGCGCCGCGGTCCGGATCCGGTCCAAGGGGAGCAGGTACTCCTCCATGTCGACGACGGACTCGCTGTGCCCGGTCGCCCCCGACCGGACGATGGTGGGCCTGCCGGGGTCCCAGTACTCGATGCGCATGATGGCGCCCTCGCCCATGGAAGCGTCCTCCTAGATAGAGGTGATGAGGTCCCACAGGGTGTGGGCGGGTCTCTCCTCGTCGACGATCGCGCTGACGTTGTCGACGATGTTGCCGAGCGCCCGCCGGCGGGCGTCCTCGTCGGCGGGCACCCGGTCCGCGGCGAAGTGCAGGACGACGTTGAACCGGAACGGCCTGACCCGCGACCAGTACGGCGCCAGGCCGCCCCCCGGCGGTTGGCCCGGGTCGCAGACCACCAGGCGGTCGCCCGCAGCGGCGAGACCGGCCGGGTAGACGAACTGCGCGGGCGGGGTGACGCGGACGGCCCTGTCCCCGGTGATCAGGAAGACGCCGGCGTCCTCGGCGACCGGGCAGATGAAGGGGTCGACGTCGGACGGCAGGAGCGGCTTCAGGCCGACGTCCACGACGTACAACCGGCCGTCGCGCCCCCGGGCCAGGCCGGTCGGCGCGACCAGCGGCCCGACGGGCAGGGGCGTCACCGTCCAGGACGCGCCGGAGCGCACCACCCTCAGCAGCGCGCCCGGGTACTGCTCCGGTCCGGTGGGCTCCTGCGGCCCGCCGTCCCCGACCAGGACGGTGCCGTCGCGGTCCATCATCAGCGACAGCGGTTCCCGCGCGGACGGAAGCGCGTTGCGGGTCACCGCCGGCGGGTCGGGCCGGACGGTGAGGATCTTCGGCGGGTTCGGCGCGTCGGGGCCGTCGCCGGCGTCCAGCACCAGCAGGTCGCCGGAGGCGGGGTCCATCGCCATCGCCCTCGGCCGGAAGGTCGTGCCGGCCGTGGCGAGGGAGGTGACCAGGGTCGCGGAGCGGTCCTGGAACGGCGCGGGCACCGCGTACAGCCGGCCGGGCTCGTCCAGGACGTACAGGGTCTCCGGGCGTCCGCCGCGCGCGGGGCGCACCGCCACCGCCGCGACCCGCGTGAACGGCGTGTCCGGCACGAGCGGCAGCGGCCGGGGCGGCGTGCCGCCCATGTCGTGGCGGCCGGACGGGTCGAGCCGCCACACGCGGGCCGGCGCCGTGACCGGCACGCCGCTCGGCAGGCCGCGGTCGCCGACGAACAGGCTTCCGTCCGCGGCGACCGCGACGCACTCCGGCCTGATCAGCCCGAGCGGCGAGCCGCCCGCGCCGCCCGAGCCGCCGGGCAGCGGCCCCAAGGTGACGAGCCCGGACACGGCCCCCGACGGCGCCACCGCGAGCAGGCGCCGCCCCACGTCCAGCGTGATCCGCGGCCGGATCGCGCCGACGGCGTACAGGTCCAGGTAGGCGTTCAGGGCGGACTGGCGGCCGCGGCCCCGGTAGACCGAGGCGATCCGGGAGATCACCCGGCGGCGCTGGTACTCGTCCCACAGGTCGGCGCCCTGCAGGGTCGGGAACTCCAGCGCCACCCAGGAGGCCAGCCACGGCAGGAAGCGCTCGGGGGTCGTCCACGGGTCGACGAGCCGGTCCAGCGCGGCGATCTCCGCGGCGAGCGCGTCGTGCGCGGGGACGCCGTCGGGCAGCCCGCCGAGGGTCTTCTCGAAGATCCGCAGCAGGTCGCCGAGCGGGGCGCCGGCGAGGACGGGCGGCAGGTACCGCGAGTAGCCGCTCATACCTGCGCGTTCACCGTCGTGATCGTCTGGGTGGCGGACGCGCAGACCAGCTCGTAGTCGGCCACGCGGACCGACGCCCCGTCGGGGGACAGCGGGAACGGCCGGGCGGGCGGCGTGTAGGCGGGGGCGTCGGGCCGCACCAGCAGCTTCGAGAGGTAGCCGAGGTCCTGTGCCGGGGCGATCGCCTGGAACAGGTCGGAGGCGAACACCGGCTGCCCGACCTGCCAGCCGGTGCCGTCCGGACCGCCGCGGGTGGGGTGCAGGAACCGCTGGATCCGGGCGAGGGTGTCCGCGACGACCCGGGCCGGGTCCGCTCCGGCGCTGGTCGCCCGCTGCCACAGCGTCACCTCCACCGTCACGATCACCGGCAGGTACCGCGGCCCGGACACCGCCAGCTGCGCGGTCAGCTCCCTGCGCGGTTCCAGATGCGCGACGACCTCGTCGACGTCGCTCGTGGACGGCACGGGCCGCGCCACCGACGCGCCCTGGTCCGGCACGATGAGGAGGTTCACGGTGCCGGGCGCGCGGACGATCCCGCCGTGGTCGTACGGCGTGCCGTCGTCCCCGTGCAGCCGGGGCGGCAGGCAGCGCACCACGATCGGGCCGAACGCCTCGCGCACCAGGAACTCGTAGTCGTCGGCCGTCACCGCCCGGTCCCGGATCTTCAGCTCCTGCGGGGCCCTGGCCAGGGTGTCCTCGACGGGTTCCTCGTCCACGCCGTCCCGTCCCGGCCCGAGGTTGGTGACGGCCGAGACGCCGGCCGGGACCGACCCGGCGGGCGTGGTACCGAGCACCGTCACCTGGTTCGGCGCGACGTTCCCGGCCTGCCCGGCGGTGACGTACCGGTAGCGCACCGCGCGGATCCGACTGCCGGCCGGAGGGATGGAGCCGTGCCCGCTCTGCCCGGAGACGGTGTGCGGGTCGTAGGAACCGAACCCGATCTCGCCGGTCACGGGGTCGGCGCGGTAGACGGTGCCGGGCCCCGGCGGCAGGTCGTCGGCGAGCGTCCAGTCCTGCCAGACCGGCGGGCTGCCGGTCCCGACCTGGATCGCGAGGTCGCCGTAGGGAGCCTCGAACGAGGGCCGCCGGGCCAGGGGCCGCTGCGCCAGCGCGAACACCTGCATGGGGGTGCCGGTGCTGGTGCCGAGCACCTCCGGGATCCGCACCGTGAGGGCCGTCCGGGCGGGCGCCGCGTTGAACAGCAGCCGCTCCAGTCCGATGGTGACCGGGCCGCCGCCGTTGGCGATCCGCAGCCCGATCCAGAACAGCGCGTCGGTGACCGCGCCGGCCGGGGTGCGCGGCGGGACCGTCTCCCACGGGTGGCCGCTCGCGGGGCCGGTCGGCTGCTGCGCGCTCCAGGCGGTCGGCGGCGTGACCCGGAAGGCCCCGTCGTGGGTGAACGCGTCGGTCCCGTCGCTCGCTCCGGGCGCGGCCGGCCAGCTCAGCGGGTCGGCGTCGCCCGAGGAGCAGACGCAGGTCACGGTGAGGCCGGGCGGCGCGCCGCTGTACAGGCGCACCGCCGGTGCGAGCTCCTCGGCCGTTCCGCGGTCGAAGCCCAGGCACAGCTGGACGGTCCCGCCGCCCGGCACCTGGATCGCGGTCTGCGCGCCGAGCGCGGACGTGACGTCGTCGTACGCGCCTCCCGACACCAGCACCGCGGCCTTCAGCGTGGTCGGCAGCACCCGGACGTCGGAGTCGGTCTCGAAGACGACCGGCTGGTCGCCGCCGGTCTGCGCCTGCGTGCCCGCCGGGACGACGACCGGGCCGGCGCCCGCGGAGAAGGTGAGATCGGTGCGCGCCGGGACCGCGGGCCGGCGGGTGATCCCGAGCAGGTCGAGGAACGCCACGTAGTTCTTGTCGGGGACCCGGTTCAGCCGGTAGATCATGCCCTCGGCCAGCCACGCGAACAGCTCGATCAGCGTGATGCCGAGGTCGCTCGGGTTGTGGTCGGTCCACTGCGGCGCGTAGACGGGGATCAGCGCGCGCATCTGGTCGACCAGGTCCTGCCAGGTCCGGTCGTCCAGGTTCGGGGGGACGATCCGGCCCCGCCGCGACTCGAACGTCATCGTCCGCCTTCCAGGTAGAACGGGTAGACGAGGTTGTGCACCTCGTTGGTGGCGCGCAGCCGGTACCGCACGTCGATGAGCAGCCGGGCGCCGTCCTGGGCGACGGTCACGTCCAGGACGTCGATGCGGGGCTCCCACCGGGTCAGCGCGTCGGTGACGTTGTGCCGGGCCAGGTCGGCGGTGGCGCCGTTGTTCGGCGCGAACGCCAGCGCGCGCAGGTCGGCGCCGAAGTCGGGGCGCATCGCCCGCTCGCCGCGCTGGGTGCCGAGGATGATCCGGATCGATTCGGCGACCTTGGCGGCGCCGGCGGACTCGGCGACGCCTCCGGCGGACAGCCGCAGGGGGAAGGCGAGGCCGCGCCCGTGGACCTGCTCGGTCACGGCGCCCCCAGCGTGGTCTGCGCGGACGTCACCGTCAGCTTCCCGTCCACGGCGCCGATGTGGCCGCCGGTGGTGCCCGACAGGGAGGCGAGCAGGACCGGCTTCCCTCCGGCGAACAGCTTCACCGAGCGCCCGCCGGTGATCGCGAGGACCGTGCGGCAGGGCACGTCGCTCGACGACACCGGGAGGCACTGCTCGTCGAACGCGGTCACGCCCGCTTCCAGCAGCACCGGTTCGCCGGCCACCGCGAGCTTGGCGTCGCTCACCGGCCGGACGTGCCCGGCGGGGGTGTGCCCGCAGGTGATGGTGGAGCCCGTCGTCAGCACGTTCATGTCACGTTCACCTGCGACTCCGTCATCGTGATGGTGGTCCGCCCGCCGTGCGCGGCCAGGACGATGTCGCCCGCCGCCCGGATCGTGATGGCCCCGGTGACGGCGTCCAGCTCGATGGAGCCGCCCTTGGCGTCGGCGACGCGGAGCCTCCCCGCGCCGGCCGTGTCGTCGAAGGTGATCGTGTGGCCCGCCCTGCTCCTGATCACCCGCTGGCTGTTGGTGCCGTCGAGGTTGGTGGTGGGCGGCCCGTGCACCGCGCTCCACAGGCCGCCGACGACGTACGGCTTGGACAGGTCGCCGTTCTCGAACGCCACGAGGACCTGGTCGCCCGGCTCGGGCAGCGCGTAGAAGCCCATGCCCTTCCCGCCCATCGGCGTGGCGCACGGCGCCCAGCCGCTGGTGAAGGCGTCCGAGAGCCCGGGGAAGGACACCCGGACCCGGCCCGTCGGGATCTTCGGCGGGATCGCCCGCAGCTCGTCGTTGTCCTGCACCTCGCCGACCACCACGCCGTGGAAGCGTGCCGCCTCGTTCGGCGACGGCTCCTCCACCAGCTTCTTGCGCAGCAGCCCGAGCAGGCTGGAGTGCCCGCGCGGGGAGATGGAGAACTCGGTGGTCAGGCCGCCGCCGTCCAGCCGGTGGGTGACCTTGCGGACCCGGTAGGTCCCCGAGAAGCGCCGCCCGACGCCCTCGATGCGCAGGTGGTCGCCCGCCCGGAGGTCGGGAATGCCCGCGCACGACCCGGTGCCCTCGTACAGGCCGTCCAGCAGGTCCGCCAGCACGGACCGGGCGAGCAGCATCGCGTCCAGCGGGTTCTCGACGGTCTGCTGCCGGACGCCCCTGCGGGCCAGCGAGGCCAGCAGGTCCAGGGCCGCGCCGCCGAGCCGCTCCACCAGGTCGTCCAGGTCGAGCTCCCCGGCCAGCACGGTCGCGGAGACGGCCTGCGCCAGCTCCTGGTCGTAGCCGCGGATCACCTGGAGCCCGGCCGTCGCGGCGGCGGAGATGCGCGGGTAGAAGGAGGAGAGGTTCCTGCCCCACTCCAGTGTGTGCGCGGGCGGCCCGGGACGGGGGAACCGGAAGTGCAGCCGGTCCCACTCCACGTAGACGTCGAAGAAGTACCGCGCCGCCCGCGACTTCAGGAACGCGAAGTCGCTCTCGGTCTGGATGAGCTTCTCGTGGAGTCCCGGGGTGGGATCGACGACGGGGACGAGACCGTTCTCGGCGGCCAGCCGCGCCGCGATGACGCCGTCGTTGGCGAGGGCGTACTCGGTCGGCTCCGGCTGGGCGCGCCGCATCCGGTACGACTTGTCGTAGCCCGACACCCGGACCGTCGGCGGGCCGTCGGCCGGGAAGGACGGCTCGATGGCGGCGATCTCGCCGAGGAACGCCGGGACGAGGTCGCCGCCGTAGCCCAGGTGGATCTCGACGGTGCGGCCGGGGTCGAGCAGCGCCGAGTCGAGCAGGGCGTTGCCCGCGTTGCGCAGCGTGACCGCGAAGGACCCGGCGAGGTCGAGGTCGGTCTCCACGACCACGCCGAGCACCTGGGACGCCAGGTCCGCCGACAGCGCCACCCCGGAGATCCGCACCTCGCACCGCGGCGCCGTCATCCGCGCCCCCCGGGGATGACGAGCCGGGTGCCGGGCGGCACGTCCAGCGGATCCTTGATCTTGTTGGCGTCGGCGATCCGCCGCCACCGGCCGGGGTCGCCGAGATAGGCGGCGGCGATCGAGCCGAGCGTCTCGCCGACCGCCGTGACATGGACGGCGTCGCCGCCCCCGCTCCCGCCCTCGGCCCCGCCTCCGATCGGCGTCCGCGGGCTCGGCGGGCCGAGGACGAGCCCCTCCGCGATGCGCGGCGCCCCCGCTTCGGCGTACTCCTGGAAGCGCACCGACAGGGTGGAGCGCACCGGGGTGCCGTCCCGCAGGAACAGCGTGTAGCGCTGCCCGGCCTCCAGCAGCACGCACCGGAACCGCACCCGGCCGAGCGAGAACAGCAGCACCGGCGGCGCCATCGTCCGAGGGCCGCGGTCCAGCAGCGCGACGATCGGGCCGGTGTAGGCGCGCACGTCCTCGCCGGACTCGTAGGTGTCGAAGAACAGCTCCATCGACAGGGTGCGCGCCTTGCCCCGGATGTACTGCAGCGGCGGGGCGTCCAAACCGGGGACCGGGATCTCGGCGTAGGCGTTGCCCTGCTCGACCTTCAGCTCTTCGGGGTTGTACATCACCGGGTACGCGGTGCCCGTCCCGGTGTCGACGATCGTCGCCTTGGCCAGCTCGTGGCCCGTCGGCTTCGGTACCGGACGTCCCGGTCCCGGCAGCGCCATCTCAGCCTCCCCGCTCGAACTCGGCCCGCACCTGCCGCATCAGGTCCGCGACGACCTCGCGGCGCAGCCGCTCCACGTCCACGGGGGCCGCCGGCGCGGCGGTGTCCCTGTCGATCGCGGCCGCGAGCGGGGCCGGTGGCGGCCCGCCCGCCATCTCGGCCGGGGGAGGGCCGGCACCTCCGGGCGAAGGGCCCGGCGCGTCCGTCGCCGGGACGGGCGCGAGTCCCGCCTCGGTGGGCCAGTCCGCCGGACGGCCGGACGCGACGACGCCGGGCCACGCCTCCGGCACCGGGAGGCTCAGGCGGGCCGTTGATTCCACGGCCAGCGCGTGGGCTTCGGCGGCGTGCCCGGCCTCCGCACCCGGACGGCCCTCGCCGCCCAGGCCCGGGAAGCGGGTCTGCGTGACGTGCGCCGCCTCGTGGGCAAGCAGGCCGAACCCCGCAGGCTCGTCGGGGCGGTAGCGGCCGTCCCGGAAGTAGACGTTGGCGCCCAGCGCCACCGCGTCGGCCCGATGGCCGCGCGCGACCGCGTCGGCGGCCGGCCCTGCGTGCGGGCGCAGGACCTCGGCTCCCGGGCCCGCCACGTCGCGGAGCCTGACCCGGACGTCCCGGGGGAGCGGCACCTCCGGCTCCGCCCCCGCGGCCTGCGGCGCGCCGCCCGGCGACGCGTCCGCCGCCCCGGGCGCCGGCAGGCCGGGACCGGTGCCCGGCCGGGACCTCGGTGGTGGGTCCGGCGGGCGCGCCGGCCCGTCGGGCGGCCGCTCGACGCGGTCGAACCGGCCCGCGAGCGGTGCGGCGTTCCGCGCCGCCCTGGCCAGCACCGGGTCCAGCGCCGCCGTCCACGGGAACTCCGGCACATGGCGCGCCGCCAGGTGCCGGCCGGCCTCCTGGAGCCGTTCTCCGAGCGTCGTCATCCCGCCTCCCGGGCGATCTGGTCGAGGACCTCGGTCACCCAGCGGCGGCGGGCCGCGTGGTCGAGGTCCAGGACTTCGGTGAGGGTCCAGTGCGCGTGCCGTGCGAGGAAGGCCACCTCCTGATGGACCCGGTCCAGGGGGTAGCCGGTCATCCCCCCAGCGGCGGCACCTCCACCTCGTGGCCCCGCCCGCAGTGCGGGCACTCGACGGCGGCGGTGCCGGGCGCCAGCCCGTTGACGCGGTTGTAGAGGTCCTGCAGGTAGGCGAGGTCCTCGGAGAACAGGCCCTCGATCACCCCGGGGTTGATCTCGGGCAGCCCGCCGAGCCGGGTGACCACCCGCGACAGCAGCAGCACGACCAGGT
This sequence comes from Spirillospora sp. NPDC000708, assembly GCF_040299565.1. Taxonomy (NCBI): domain Bacteria; kingdom Bacillati; phylum Actinomycetota; class Actinomycetes; order Streptosporangiales; family Thermomonosporaceae; genus Spirillospora; species Spirillospora sp. NPDC000708. The sequence goes on along the minus strand of NZ_JBEPCJ010000001.1, from coordinate 81,801 downwards.
AGGCGGGCCAGTTGCGGACCCGCGGGTCCTTCAGCGGGTAGATCTCGTCGGCCGCCGTCGCGAGCCGCATCACACCGGCGCGGTGCAGGGTGCCGTCCGCGTCCACGTAGCCCTTGGGCAGCTCGAACTCGATCTCGGTGGCCAGCGCGCTCATACCCGGGTCAGCCCCTCGTGCGCGAGCACCAGCGTGTCGATGGAGATGTCGCTGCCCTTGGCGGTGAACGCCGAGCTCTCCCACTTGGAGGGCCAGGCGTTGACGAAGTTCCACCTGGCCACCTCGGTGCTGTTGTCCAGGTCGAACACCACGATCGAGCCGTTCTTGCGGACGATCGCGCCGATCACGATCTGCTGCCGCCAGTCCCACAGCTCAGTGGACGCCGTCAGGCCCCACTTCAGCGAGATGTCGGAGTAGCTGGTGCGGCCCGGCAGCTTGTAGGACGTGGTGTTGTCCCCGCCCTGCCGGTTCTCGATGACCTCGGTGGTGGAGCCGAGGCCGCCGCACTCGACGAAGCTCGCCTGGGCGATGCCTTCCAGCTCGACCAGGAAGTTGAAGTTGCGGTACGGGTCGACCCGCTGTCCGGTGGTGGGCACTGCTGCTCCTTAACGCTCGCTGATGGACGCGCCGCCGTCCCACAGGCCGATGCGCAGTTCGACGAACTCGGCGGGACGGCTCGGAGCCAGCCCGATCTCGATGACCACCTCGCCCCTGGCCCGGACGTCGGGCGGGTTGAGCTCCTCGGTGATCGAGACGTAGAACGCCTCCTTGGCGGTGGCCCCGAACAGCGCCCCCGCCTGCCAGATCCGGGTGAGGAACTCGGTGATCGTGCGTTCCAGCCCCCGCCACAGGGCGAGGTTGTTCGGCTGGAACACCGCCCAGCGGACGCCCTGCTTGATCGAGTCCTCCAGGTAGCAGACCAGCCGCCGGACGTTCACGTACTGCCAGTTGGTGCTGGTGGTGAGGGTGCGAGCGCCCCAGACCAGCGGCGGGCCGCCGGGGAACCGCCGGATCGCGTTGACGCCGGCGTGGTTGAGCTGCCCGTGCTCGGTGTCGTTGAGCTGGTAGTCCAGGTCGAGGGCGCCGCGGACGGCCTCGTTGGCCGGGGCCCGGTGCACGCCGACGGAGTCGTCGCAGCGCGCCATGATGCCCGCGACGTGCCCGGACGGCGGAACGGTGAGCCGCGCGTCCGGCGTGGCGGGGTCGGCGATGACCAGCCACGGCCAGTACAGGGCGCCGAGGCCGCTCGCGGAGTCGAGGCCGGCCCGCTGCGTCAGCAGCGGGCTCTGCGGGTTCACCGGGTTCGGGTCCTGGACGCCGTCGAGGATCGCGAACCGGTCGCCCATCGCGTCGCAGTGGCCGAGCACCTTCGCCTGCGACGCCACCGTGACCGTCCCGGGCAGGCAGACCATGCTGACGTCGGGGTAGCGGGTGAGGCGGCCGAGCGCGGGGTCGATCCCCGTCGGGTCCGCGATCGGGACGATGTAGGCGAAGCCGCCGCCGTTGTCGAAGAAGCCCTTCACCGCGTACGGCAGGGACAGGCCCGCCTTGTAGGCGCCGTACTTCGCGACGTACGCGGTCCACGTGGTGACCGGGAACGGCACGCCGGTCTCGGAGGCGGGCGGGAGCGTCGCGGGCGTCCCCAGGAACGCCGTGACCGTGCTGCTCACCCCGGCGATCGGCCCGGCCTGGGTGATCTCCTTGACGTAGACGCCGGGGGCCATGGTGTCGTAGGCCATCGTCTCTCCTGTCGCTCGAAGCGGTCGTGCCCGCGGCTCATGCCTTCAGGACGGGCTTGAGCAGCACGTCCTTGACGATCGGGCTGGTGGCGGTCTGGTCGAAGGGCTCGGCGGCGACCGTCAGCGTCAGCCCGAACGCGGGCCGCGGCGCGATGCCGAGCGCGCTCCAGAAATGGCCCATCGCCCGCCCCTCCCCGGTCCGCGCGACGGTCACCGGGACCGGGTAGGGCTGCGCCGCCATCGTTCCCTGCAGGAAGCGGTCCGGGACGGTGGGGAAGCGGGCCAGCCAGACCAGGGCGGCGCCGAGCAGCGCGTGCTCCTCGGCGGCCCGCAGCCCGGCCGTCTGATGGGACCAGGCGGTCACCAGGTAGCCGCAGTCGAGCCGGAGCGGGGGCGGCCGGCTCGTGACGGAGTCGCCGGTGCGCTCCATCACCCGGGCCTCGTCGCGCAGCGGCCGGTTCTCGGCGATCTCGTGCAGGAACAGGTCCAGCGTGGTCTGGTCCGGGCGGTAGTCCCGGTCGGGGGTGTCGAAGGCGACCTGCGCGGCCCGCAGCGCCTCGGGGGCGGCGGCGTCCTGGACGAGCTTGGCGAGGGTCTGGTCGAGGTCCTGGAACATCAGCCCTCCGACCCGGGGGCGAACCGGCCGGTCTTGCGGTGCTCGCGGCGGATCGCCTCCAGCACGTCGCCCTGCCCGATCGGCCTGCCCGCCGCCGCGGCGCGGAACGCGGCGCGCAGCACGACGCCGCGGATCTCGCCGCCGGTGAGCGGGAACCGCGCCGCCAGCTCGGCCAGATCGAGGTCGTCGCCGCGCGGAGCCCGCCCGGGCAGGCAGCGGTCCCAGATGAGGCGGCGCTCCGGCCCGCCGGGAACGGGGAACTCGACGATGAACCGCAGCCGCCTGGTGAAGGCCGGGTCGAGGTGGCGGCGCAGGTTGGTGGCCAGCAGCGCGATCCCGTCGTAGTGCTCCATCCGCTGCAGCAGGTAGGACGTCTCGATGTTGGCGTAGCGGTCGCGCGCGTCGCGGACGTCGCCGCGCCTGGCGAACAGCGAGTCGGCCTCGTCGAACAGCAGCACCGCGTCGGTCTCGCCCGCCGCGGTGAAGACCTTCTCCAGGTTCTTCTCGGTCTCGCCGATGTACTTGCTGACCACCGCCGCCAGGTCGACCGCGTACAGGTCGAGGCCGAGCTCCCCGGCGACGACCTCGGCGGCCGTCGTCTTGCCGGTGCCGGGCGGGCCGGTGAACAGCGCCGTGACGCCGCGCCCCCGGGCGGTCCCGGCCGCGAAGCCCCAGTCGTGCCAGACCGTTCGCCGCGCGGTCACCTGCGTGCACAGCTCGCGGAGCTGGTCCAGCTCGCCGGGCGGCAGGACCAGGTCGTCCCAGGTGTGCAGCGGCTCGATCCTGCGGGCGAGGGCGGCCAGCTCGCGGCCGGTCTGGGCGCGCGCCGCGGCGAACAGCTCCTCGCGTCCGGGGCCGGCGCCCCCGGCGCCCCGGGCCGCGGCGGCCGCTGCGACGGCTCCGCCGATCCGGCCGGGGCCGAACCGGAAGCGGGCCGCGAGCTCGGCGGCCGGTTCCGCGCTGATGCCGGCGGCGGTCAGGCGGGCTGTCCAGACGCGGCGCCGGACCTCGTAGCACGGGCGGGAGAAGGAGACCTCGACCGCCCCGTCCGGCATCGCGGGACCGTCGCCCGCCAGCACGGCGATGCCCGGGTGGTCGCGGATCTCGGACGCCAGGTCGTCCGGGCCGTAGAGCAGCGCACCGTGCAGGGCCGCCTCGCGCAGTACGTGGAACATCAGGTCGGGGCCGGGATTCGTCTCGATGGCCAGCAGCGGCATGCCGAGCCGCCCGGCGAGGGCGCGGGCAGTGGTCCGCCGGCCGGATCCCGGTGGACCGCGGAAGTGCAGGCGGAGCCGGCCGGGTGAGGCGGCCCGGACGGCGGCGAGCAGCCCGGCCCGAGCGTCGTCGGGCAGCGGCACCTCCGCCCACAGGTCCGGCGGGGGCGCGGTCAGCGCGCAGGAAGGGACGAGGCGCCGGTCCAGCCCGTGCTGCCCGAGCAGGACGTCGATGATCTGCTCGTCGAGCGCCATCCGGCGGGTGATCAACGGCCCCTCGCCCAGCAGCGCGACGATCCGCTCGGAGATCAATGGGGCGTCGCCCTGGAAATGCCGCCTTTCCGCTCCGGGCACCGCCGCCAGCGCGTCGGCGACGGCCGGCCAGGGCCGCCCGGTGATCTCCGGCTCCAGTGCCAGAGCGGTGATGCCCATTTCGGTGTCGGTCAGCGCATAGGTCTCGCGCAGCCATTGCCCGCCGGTGGTCGCGATTCCGGCGGAAAGGCCATTTAGGGCCGACGGTGCCACCGGCGCCACGTTCGACACACCTGCCCCCATGTGCGGATCCATGTGAACCGGCCTCGCGGACAAGCTCGTCCTTCGCAAGGCCACGGACCCGCCGAGGAGCGTGGCCGCCCATTAATGAGACCACGGAAGGTAATCGAAATCCATACACGGCGGGCGTCGACTTCACGGCACGTTAAAATGATCAGGAATTCGCCCCGATAACTCCTGAAATTGCCAGGCCCCCGGCTCGAAAACCCGCACAAAAAAGGCCACATCCAGCCAAAGGATCCACGCCCGGCGCCGACCGTCCCCCGCCCGGTCGACGGCGAGTTGGGGGGCGCCGTCAGGTGCGGCTCTCCCACTTCTCGACGGTGGCTCGTGCGCCGATGCTGTGGAGGCTGTCGAGAGCCCTGGTGAAGGGCTCGACGAAGGCGGGTCGGGAACGGAGGTCGCCGAAGAGGGTCTCGTCGTCGAGGAAGGCCAGGGGGTCGGTGAGCTGGCGCGCCGCTCGGGCCGCCAGGTCGCCACGGCGCCGGTCGACCACGTCGATCCGCCGGCCCTGCTCGTCGACTCCCTGCACGTACCTGGCCCAGCCCGCGACCACCAGAGCCGACCGCCGGACGTCCTTCCCCGCCGCGAGGCGGTCGTGGACGACGGGCAGGAGGAATTTGGGGATGCGGTCGGAGGCGTCGGTGCACAGCCGGGCCAGAGTGTCGCTGATCTCCGGGTTGGAGAAGCGTTCGATGAGCTGCCTCCTGTACGCGGGCAGGTCCACGCCGGGGACCGGCTCCAGCGTCGGGGTCGCTTCCTCCTCCATGTAGGCGCTGAGGAACCGGACGAACGAGGGGTCGCGGCAGACCTCGTGCGCGAACCGGTACCCGGCCAGGTAGCCGAGATGGCAGAGCGCCTGGTGACCGGCGTTGAGCAGGCGAAGCTTCATCGACTCGTACGGCTCGACGTCATCGACGAACCGGACGCCGACGCGTTCGAGCGCGGGCCGGCCGGAGGGGAAGCGGTCTTCGACGACCCACTGGGAGAACGGTTCGCATACGACGGGCCAGGAGTCCTCGACGCCGAACTCGTCGAGGAGCCGCCGGCGGTCGAGGTCGGAGGTGACGGGGGTGATGCGGTCGACCATCGAATTGGGGAAGCCGACCTCCCGGTCGATCCACTCGCCGAGCCGCTCGTCCCTGAGGCGGGCGAAGGCGCTGAGCGTCCGCCGCGCGATCCGGCCGTTCTGCGGGACGTTGTCGCACGACATGACGGTGAACGGCGCGGTGCCGGCCGCGCGCCGCCGTGCGAGGGCCTCGGTCAGGAACCCGAACGCCGAGGTCGGCCGCGCGCCGTCGCGCGCCTCGGCGAGAACGGCCGCGTCGGCTTCGAACGCGCCCGTGGTCTGGTTCACGTGGTACCCGCCTTCGGTGATCGTCAACGAGACGATCCGGACGGCGGGATCGGTGAGGGCCGAGAGCACCGCTTCGGGGGCGTCGGGCGCGAACCGGTAGTCGATCATCGACCCGATGACCCGGGGGCGGTGAGGGCCGTCCGCCCCCTTCTCCACCAGCGTGTACAAGGTGGACTGCTCGCGCAGCGCGTCGCGCATCGGTTCGTCCTCGGGACGGACGCCCACACCGATGATGCCGAAGGGGCTCTCGCCGGACTCGTTGAACAGGGCGTCGACGTACATGGCCTGATGCGCGCGATGGAACCCTCCCACCCCGATGTGGACGATCCCGGGGCGAAGCCTCGACCGGTCGTAGCGGGGCACTGGGACGCGCGCCGCGATGGCGGGAAGGTTGGCGGGGGTGAGCTTCATCTGGCCTCCTGGTTCGTCGAGGCGGGCGCGTCGGGGCGGGGGACTCCGGACCCGAGGTGGGACAGGCGCGGCGGGTCCGCGCCGCGGCGTGTCACCGTCACCCCGGCGATCCGGGCGGCGAACGAGCCGATGGACCGCAACGTGTCGTCGGGAAGCCCGCCGGGGCGGCGCAGTGATCGCGCGAGGTCCCGCTCGACGATCTCGTAGAGCAGGCCCGCCATGTAGGCGTCACCGGCGCCGATCGTGTCGACCACCCGCGCGGGGGTCGCGGGGACGCGAACCCGGTGGTCGCCGGACGCCAGCAGGGAGCCGCCGGCCCCGGTGGTCAGCCCGACGAGGGCTGCGCCGAGCCCCAGCAGCTTCCCGACCAGGTCCCCCGGGGCGAGGTCGGGGTAGAGCCAGGACGCGTCCTCGTCGCTGAGCTTCACGATGTCGGCGTGGGCGCAGAGGTCCTCGAAAAGCCTCCGCACCTCTCGCGGCGGGGGCAGCAGCGAGGGCCGGACGTTCGGGTCGATGCTCACCACGGCCCCGCGCCGCCGTGCGGCCGCCAGGATCTCCGCGACCCGGCCGGCGCCGGGGTGCAGGAAGAGCGCCAGCGAGCCGGCGTGCAGGAGACCGGCCTCGCCGACCGGGACGTCCGGGCGGAGGTCCCACGTGAACTCCAGGTCGTAGTGCGCCGAGCCGTCGGCGGCCAGTTTCGCGGTGGCCACCGGTGTGTCGGCTCCGACCGGTCCCGCGGATACGACGTCGGCCCCCGCGTCGTGGAGGTGGGCGAGGATCCGGTCCCCGTAGGCGTCCGACCCGAGCGCCGTCAGGAACTGGACCGGGACGTCGAGCCGTCCGAGCGCGACGGCGACGTTGAGAGGGGAGCCGCCCGGCGTCATCGAGCCGTTCCCGGCGGGGTCGCCGATCACGTCCATGACCGACTCGCCGATGACGACCACGGCCGGGGGACGCCGCGTCGTCTCATCGTGGTCATCGCCGGGCGCCGTGGTCCGTGCGCCCGCGCCGGACGCGGCGCCGCTGCCTCTGGAGGGAATCGGTGTCATATGGGGGAGACCTCGCTGGATGCCGGGCCGAGCCGTCGCTGCGGCGTCGCGGCCCCGAAGTACAGATCGAGTGCGGCCAGAGCGTTGTCGAGCGCGTCGAGCGCGGCGGGGACCCTGCCGGCCATATCGGCGAAGCCGTGCACGAGCGAGGGAAACGGCAGGTAGGCCGTCGCGACGTCCGCCGCGACGAGCCTGCGCGCGTAGGCCATCCCTTCGTCGTGAAGGGGGTCGAAGCCCGCCGTGACCAGGACGGTCGGGGGCATTCCGGCGAGATCCGCCAGTGCCGCCGGCGTGGCCCGGGGGTCGGACGCATGCGCGGGATCGCGGAGATAGCAGGACCAGTAGTACGCCATGTCCGCCTTGGTGAGGATGTAGCCTTCCGCCATCCGACTCATCGAATCGCTCGCCATCGACGGGTCCAGAGCCGGGTAGAGGAGCAGCTGGGCGTCGACCCGCAGATCGTCGCGGTGCCGGCTCGCGGCGGCGAGCGCGCCCACCAGGTTCGCCCCCGCGCTGTCCCCGACGCCCGCGATCCGGGCCTCGGGATGCGTCCGGCTCAGTTCGGCGAGCACGGCGGCGCAGTCGTCGTACGCGGCCGGGAAGACGTGCTCCGGTGCGAGCCGGTAGTCGACGGAGACCACCCGTGCGCGCAGCCGCCGGGCGGCGCTTCGGGCCAGGTGGTCGGCGCCGTCCAGGTCGCCGACGACCCAGCCGCCGCCGTGGACGCAGAGCACCACCCGGTCGGGCATCATGATCGATTCTTCGGTGTCGTAGACGCGGACGGGGACGGCGTGCGCGCCGTCGAGCACCTGCGCGTCGTGGACGGACGCCACCTCGGGGGCCGTCCTCTCCCCGCCGAGGATCCGGCGCAGGACGGTGTACCAGGCGCGGGCCTGTTCCGGCGTCAGGTCGTCGAGGCCCTCGGCGCCGGGTTCGCCGAGCGCGTCCAGCTCGGCGATCAGGTGCCGGACGGCGGGGTCCAGGGATGGATGCATGAAGGGAACCACTTTCACTACCGCGCGCGGCGGATGTGCCGGCGCGCATCGGCGCCGGACGGGAGACGGGGGGCGGGATCAGCGCTTGAGGGAGAACATCCGCCCGCGCCTTATGCTGTCGGCGGCGACGGCGAAGATCAGGATGCTGCCGATGATCATGTTGGAGTAGAGCGCGTCGATTCCCGCGACGGCGAGCGCGTTGTCGATCTCCGCGAACAGGATCGCGCCGAGGGCGGTACCGGTGATCGTCCCGATGCCGCCGAACAGGCTGGTGCCGCCGATGAGCACGGCGCTGATCGCGGTCAGGGTCACCGACGCTCCGCCCGCGCCGACCTGCCCGCTGCCGGTGCGGGCGGCGTAGACGATGCCCGCGAAAGCGGCGAGAGCACCGGCCCCGATATAGAGCCACGCGTCGAGACGCCGGACCGGAATGCCGTTCTCCGTGGCCGCCAGCCGGTTGCCTCCGAGGGATCGCACGTTGTATCCGTACCGGGTGCGTTCGAGGACGAGGTGGTAAGCGATGCCCACCAGGATCCCCGCGATGATGACGTTCGGCAGGCCGAGGGTCGAACCGGTGCCCAGTGAATCGAACTGCAGCGGGAGCGGTGCGATGTCGATTCCATGGGTGAAGAGGATGACCACGCCGCCCATGACGTAGAAGGTGCCGAGCGTCGTGATGATCGGCGGCACCTTGAGGCGGTCGATGACGACCGCGTTCAGCGCTCCGACCGCCGCGCCGACCGCGAGGGCGATGAGGATCGCCAGCGGCCAGATGACACCGTGGGTCATGAAGTACGCCGCCGAGACCCCGCCGAGCGTGAAGACCGAGCCCACGGAGAAGTCGAAGCCCCCGCCGATGGTCACGAGCGTGAGCGGGCACGCCACGATGAAGGTCACGACCGCGGCGCGGACGACCTGGAGGAGGTTGTCCGACTCGCCGAAGGAGGGGTTGCGCAGCGTGGCGAGAACGCCGACCAGGATCAGGACGGCGATCAGCGTCAGCTCCTGCCGGGCCAGCAGCCGCCGGCCGAGCCCGAGCCTGATGATCGGCGTGTCGGTCGCTCCCGGCGCCGTCGCCGTGGACGTGTTTCCGTTGACGGTCATGCCGTGGTCCCTTGGCGAGCGCCGGTGATGTATCCGATGACCTCGTCGCGGTCCGTCGCCGCGGCGTCGAGATGAGCGACGGTCCGGCCGAGGCGCATCACGGTGATCTCGTCGCAGTAGGTGAACACGAAGTCCAGGTCGTGGCAGATGATGATGACGGCCTTTCCTTTGGCCTTCAGCCGCTCGACGATGCCGCCGACATGGCCTCGCTCCTGGATTCCGAGGGCGGCGGTGGGCTCGTCCAGCAGCACGATCTCGCTCTCCTCCAGACGCACCGCGCGCGAGATGGCGATGATCTGGCGCTGCCCGCCCGAGAGCATCCCGACGGGCGTCCGCACCGAGCCGACCCGCACGTTGAGATCCGCGAGCACCCGCTCGGCGTCGCGCTCCATGCGCCTGCGATCGACGAAGAACCTCTTCTTCGGGATGTCGCCCAGGTGCAGGTTCGTCGCCACGTCCAGGCATTCGACGAGCGCGAGGTCCTGGTAGACGGTCGCGATGCCGTGCTCGCGCGCTTCGGCCGGGCTGTCGAAGGAAACGGGCGCCCCCGCGACCCGCAGCTCGCCGCCGTCCGGCTTGTGCAGGCCCGAGAGGATCTTCAGCATGGTCGACTTGCCGGCTCCGTTGTCGCCGACGATCGCGTGCACGCGTCCGGGGGAGACCCGCAGGTCCGCCTCGTGCAGGGCCTGTACGTGGCCGAAGTTCTTGCTCGCGCCCACCAGTGTCAGCGCGTCGGTCCGCGCCGTCTCCGCGTTGGTCACCGAAACTCCTTACTGCAGGTCGCCGCTCTTGGTGAGGGAATCGACGGTCGACGCGGTGGCGAAGTCGATCGGCGTCGGAATGTTCGGCGGGACCGTTTCGCCCTTGGACAGCTTGACCAGCGCGTCGACGGGCGCCTTGCCGATCTCGCACATGTTCTGCAGCAGGAAGGAGTACACGATCCCCGCCTTCATGCCCTCCACCGAACCGCTGTAGATGCTGTTCGTGGTGAGGAAGACCTTGCCCACCCGGCCCTTCTGCTTGATGGCCGCGGTGATCCCGGGGGTGTCCGCTCCCTCGTTGGTGACGAAGTGGTTGAGCTCGGGGTGCGCCGTCATCAGCGCGGTGGCCAGGTCGGTCGTCTTGACGACGTCCCCGCCGTCGTACCGGGTGTCGATGATCTTGATGTTCGGGTACTGCTTCGCGGCTTCCTTGAACGCGTTGACGAAGGTCGCGTCCGGCCCCGTCGGGCCCTGCGTGAGGAACGCGACGTTCTGCTGCCCGGCCTTCGCCGCGACGGTCTTGGCGGCGAGCCGCCCGAACTCCTCGAAGGACGTGCCGGCGTTGAGGTTCTGGTTCTTGGTCTGGCCGCCCTCGACGGTCGCGACGTAGGCGCCGGCCGCGCGGGCCTGCGCGAAGATCGGATCGAACTGCTCGGCGCTGGCCGGGAAGGTGACCAGCGCGTCCACCTTGCTCGAAATGCCCTGCTGAAGCCGGTCGAGCATCAGCTTGGTGTCCATGTTGTTCCCGTTGGGGCCGGCCTGCGAGAAGCCGATGCCGTTCTTCTCGGCCTCCGCTTTCATGCACTGCCCGATCGTCTTCCAGGCGGGGTAATTGGGCAGCGGGTTCACGAAGAGCATGGACTTGATCGGCTTGCCCGACGATCCCGCGGACGGCTTGGCGGCGGTGTCACCGGTGGCGTTGCTGCACGCGGTGACACCTGCGGAAAGTGTGGTGACGATCGCGGCACCGAGAGCGTAACGCAAGTATCGTCGAGCAGCCATGCGCAGGATCCTTCCGAAGGCGCCCGTCTCGCCGGGAGATCGGACGTTCGTTTACGGTGACGTAAACGCTAGGTTTCCCCCGGGGCGGTGTCTACGGACGAGTGGCTGACGTTCGCCCGGGATATTCCGCCATTCGGCTAAGTCAGGCGAAGGCGGCCCGGAGCGCCTCGACCTGGTCGCGGATCGCGGACCGGCCCAGCCGGGTCGCGTGGAACGAGTCGAAGGAATGGAACCCGCGGGCGTACACCCGCAGGTCGACCTGGACCTCCGCGCGCATGAGGCGTTGCGCGTGCTCCAGCGCCTCGTCCCGCAGCGGGTCGTGGCCGGCGGTGCAGAGGTAGGTGGGGGGCGAGAGGGAGAGGTCCGGCTCGTGAGCGGGCGAGCTGTGGACCGGGTAGGACGCCTGGCCCGGTCTCCACTCCGGACCCAGGTAGAGGCGCCACATGTCGAGCAGCGTCTCGTGCGTCAGCACAGGGGTGTCCGAGTAATGCCGCGCGGTGTGGGTCGTGAGACCGGCGTCGAGAACGGGGAACAGTAGCATCTGCAGAACGAGGGCCGGCCTTCCGTCCTCGCCGCAACGGAGCGCGGTTCCGCTGGCCAGGGCGCCTCCGGCGCTCAGCCCGCCGATGGCGACGCGACCGTTGTCGATGCCGAACTCGTCCGCCCGGTCGCGCAGGTGGGCCAGGGCGGTGGAGCAGTCGTCGAGACCCGCCGGAAAAGGGTTCTCCGGTGCGAGGCGGTAGTCCACCGCGAAGACGACGCACTCGGCCTCGGCCGCGTAGATCTCGCACCGGGCGTCCTCGGTCTCCAGGTCTCCGGTGACGAAACTGCCGCCGTGGATGAACAGCAGCATCGGGAGCGGGCCGCGCCTTCGCGTCCTCGGCCGGTAACCCCGGACGGCCAGGTGAGTGCCGTCGGGCCGCGGGACGACCGAATCGGTGGTCTCCACCTCGTGGCGGCGGTCGGACGAGCGCATGTTCGCGACCAGCATCGCCTCCGTCGCCCGGGCCTGCTCCACCTCGGCGATGTCGATGCGGGGCATCAGGACCTGCATCGCGGCGAGCTCGGGATCGAGCCGCATCCCGCCGGGCCGGAGAGAGGGATCCGCCCCGTCCCGACCGCTCGGATCGGACGGTGCGGTCGGCATGCGTCGATCATGGCACATCGCGCCGGTCCGCTGCCATGCTCCGTCCGCCAGATGGCTAGTCCCGAGGAGGGGCGCCGAGTACAGTACGGGCCGTGCGAGGCTTGTTGAACCGGTTGTCGAGCATCGACTCCAGCGCCGAGCGCGGCCTGCAGGTCATCGAGTTCTTCGATCAGCTGCTCGCGCACCGGGCCGACGCGGAGGCGGTCGCCCGGGCCACCGCGATCCTGGCCGAGACGACCGCGGGCGTCATCTTCGACGAGGTCGGCGCGGTCCACGTCGTCGATCCGGCCGGGCGGACGGTCGACACGCCGGGCCCGGGGCCGGACGTCCTCATCAGCGACGTCATCGTCGACAACGGCCCCGTCGGGCGCGTCTGGCTGGAACGCCGGGACGAGGCGGACGGCCACGAGTGGGACGAGCTGATCATCGCGCGGTTCGCGCTCACGATGGCGGCGCTGTACTCGCGCTCGTACGGCGACGACGCCCAGGCCGGCCTCACCCACCCGGAGCTGCTGCACACCCTGCTGAACGATCACGCGGGCGAGGCCGAGACGGCCCGGGCGGCGCGCCTTCTCGGCTTCCGGATGGGCCAGCCGGTTCGGGTCCTCGCGGTGCACGCCGACGGCCGGGTCGAGAAGATCCTGCCCGCCTTCCGGGCCGCCGTCGCGGGCGCGACGAAGGGCCGGACCGTGGCGGCCGCGATGACGAACGATCTCGCCGTGCTCATCGCCGCGGGTCCCGCCCCGCGTACTCCGACGCCCGACGGCATCGCGGTCTGCGTCGGCCCAGAGGTGGCGGTCGAGCAGTGCGGGCGCTCCTGGTCGCAGGCCCGCCGGGGAATCCGCTTCGCGGCTCTCCGGGCCGACCCGTCCGACTGGATTCTCGCCGAGGACCTGGGCGGCGTCATCGCGCTGGCCGATCTCGACTCCGAGGAGATCAGGGCGCTGCCCGACGTCCGGGCGGTCGGCGAACTCGCCGGCTCCCGCTCCGGAGGCACCGACATGAAGATCCTCGACCAGCTGGGGCGGCAGGGCTCGTTGCGCGAGGTGGCCGCGGCCCTGCACATGCATCACAGCAGCGTGGCCTATCGCATCGACCGGATCTCCGATCTCCTCGGGTTCGACGTTCGCTCCAGCGATGGCCGCTACCGCGGGCGAACGGCCCTCCTGCTCTGGCACCTGCACGCCGTACCGCGCGGGGGCCGGACGGTGTGACGTCCGGGCCCCGCACGGAACGGGGGCATCGGCGCGCCGCCGTGTGCGCAGGATTTTCCGACGGCGCCTGCGGTCCCGCTCATCATATTGAATTCGCGAATTTCAATTGGTCTAAACGGCAAGGGAATTGCCGGGTTTCGCGGTGCGTCTCGGCAAGGCTCAGTGCCCGGGCGGGCGGCCTGGCGTCGCTTACAGGAATGCTGAAGGCTTGATTAAGAAGCCTTCGATTGTGCTTAACGCGGCGACCGGCTTAACGTGCTGCTGACAGGCGTTCCTCGGTGAAGGGGAGGTCAGTGCAGTGAGTCTACAGGCAGAAGTAGGGCCGCGAGATCCCGCCGTTTTCGGCATGCCTTACGACGTGGTCTTCGTCGATGGCGAATTCGTTTCGTCGGATGAGGCGCGGCTGAGTGTTCTCGCGAACGTCGTCTCGTACGGAACGGGGACCTTCGAGGGGATCCGGGCCACGTGGAACCAGGAGCGGGGAGACCTCTTTCTGCTGGAGGCGCCGGCGCACTACGAGCGGCTGGAGCGTTCCGCGCGGATCCTCGGCCTCCGGCTGCCGTACGCGCCCGCGGATCTGGTGGCGGTGACCTGCGAACTGCTGCGCCGGAACGGCGTGCGCGCCGACAGCTACGTCCGCCCGCTGCTGTTCCTGGCCGGTGAGCAGCTCGCCGTCCGGATGCACGATTCGGGCAGCCGGCTGTGCATCCCGGCCACCCCGATGCCCGGCGACTACATCGACCCGCGGGGCATCCGGTGCATGGTGAGCACCTGGCGGCGCGGCACCGACGTCGCCGTGCCCAACCGCGCCAAGGTGATCGGGAGCTATGTCGGCCCCGCGCTGGCCAAGACGGAGGCGGTCCAGCGCGGGTTCGACGAGGCCCTGCTGCTGACCACCGACGGCCATGTGGCCGAAGCGACGACGTCGAACGTCCTGGTGCGCCGCGGGGACGAGTGGGCCACGCCCGCCGCGACCGACGACATCCTCGAGGGGATCACCCGCCGCCAGGTGACCGGGCTGCTCTCCGAGGACTTCGGCGTCACCGTCGTCCAGCGCCGTGTCCACCGCTCGGAGCTGTACGCCTGCGACGAGGCGCTGCTGTGCGGCACGGCCGCCATGGTCGCGCCGATCATCGAGGTGGACGGGCGCCCGGTGGGCGACGGGAGGCCGGGTGAGACGACGCTGGCCTTGCAGCGCGAACTGTCGTCGATCGCCCGGCGGGGCGGCGACCGGCACCACGAGTGGACCACTCCCGTATTCGGCACGGAGGCGGAGGCGTGAACGAGTCGAGCAGGCGGGCCCGGACGGGGACCGGGACGGAGAGCGCCCTGAGCGACCTGGACTCGATCCGGCCGCTGCGCATCTGGGAGGACGTCGTCGCCAGGGTCGTCGAGAGCGAGCTGATCACGCTGGCGGTCGTGGAGATCCCGCCCGGCGGCCTGGTGCCGGCGCACCGGCACCCGAACGAGCAGGTCGGGCTCTGCCTGGCGGGCTCCCTGCGGTTCACCATCGGTCCGGAGACGCGCGAGTGCGGCCCCGGCGGCATGTGGCGGATCCACGCCGACGTGCCGCACGAGGTGCACGCCGGTGCCGACGGCGCGGTGGTCGTCGAGGCGTTCTCGCCCGTCCGGAGCGACTGGGAAGGGCTGGACCGGGCACCCGAAGCGCCTCCGCGCTGGCCGGCCGGATCATGAGAGCCGTGTCCGCGACGGGCGACGACGGTCTGGTGGAGCTGGTCCGGGTGCCCGAGCCGTCCGCCGGCGCCGGCGAGGTGCTGGTGGACGTGCAGGCCGTCTCGGTCAACCGGGGCGAACTGCACCGTCTGACGGCGGCGGCCGCGGGTTGGCGGCCGGGCTGGGACTTCGCCGGGGTGGTGGCGGATCAGGGGACGTCCGGCACCGCCCCGGCCCCCGGTCGCCCGGTCCCGGGCACGCGGGTGTTCGGCATCGCGGACGGGGGCAGCTGGGCCGAGCGGGTCGCGGTCCCCGCGGCCCGGCTCGCCGCCGTCCCGGAGGGACTCACGGTCGAGCGGGCGGCGGCGCTGCCGACCGCCGGGCTGACCGCGCTGCGGACGTTGCGCATGGGAGGTGACCTGGCTGGGGCCAGCGTTCTGGTGACGGGGGCGGCCGGCGGGGTCGGGCGGTTCGCCGTCCAGCTGGCGCGGCGGTTCGAGGCCGAGGTGACGGCGGTGGTCGGCCGGCCCGAGCGCGGCGAGGGTCTCGCCGCGCTCGGCGCCGCCGAGGTCGTCGTCGGCGTCGAAGGGGTGAAGGCGGGGTTCGACCTCGTCTTGGAGACCGGCGGCGGTGAGTCTCTGCGGGAGGCGCTCCGCCTCGTCGCGCCGCACGGCACCGTGGTCTCTTTCGGCAATTCCTCGCGCGCCGCCACGTCGTTCTCAGTGAGCGACTTCTACCCGAAGGAAGCGTCTCTGCGCGGCTTCTACGTGCTGAACGACCTGGACGGCCCCCGCACCGCGGATGACCTCGCCTACCTTGCCCGGCTGGTCGCCACGGGGGAGCTGGCAGTGGACATCGCGGCCGTCGACGATTGGCGCGACGCCCGGGCGACCCTGCACCGATTGCGCGACCGGCGCCTGGCGGGGAAAGCGGTGCTCCGGGTGACGAGGGAAAAGCAGGGCTGACAAGCCGAATTTCCGAGCGTCCCTTTCCAGGAGGCGAACGATGACGCGGCAAGCGGGTCCTCATCGCGGTCGGCGTGGTCTCACCCGGCCCGCCGTCCGGCTCGGGAGGGGCCTTTCCCCGGGAGCCGGGGGAGTCCCGAACCCTCGTTCTAGCATTGCGCCATGCTCGACGTGACGCGGCTGCGTGTGCTCCGGGAGGTGGCGCGGCACGGCTCTTTGACCCGCGCCGCGGAGGCCCTCTCCTTCACCATCTCCGCCGTTTCCCAGCAGATCGCCGTGCTCGAACGGGAAGCGGGGGCGCAGCTGCTCGTGCGCCATGCGCGAGGCGTGCGGCTGACCGAGGCGGGACGGGTGCTGGTGAGGCACGCCGAGGTGGTCCTCGCCGAGCTGCGCGCGGCCGAGACGTCCCTGGCCGCCGTCGCGCACGGTTCCGGCGGCCGGCTGCGGCTCGGGTCGTTCACCACGGCGAACGCCACCCTGATGCCCCGGGCGGTGAGCGCGTTCCAGCAGCGGCTCCCCGATGTGGAGGTCGACCTGACGGAGATCGACCGGGACGAGGCGATGGCCGCGGTCGCGATGTACGAGCTGGACCTCGCCCTCGTCTACGAGTTCCCCGTAGTGCCGCTGGAGGTTCCGGCGAATGTGGAGCTCAGCCCGCTTCTCGTGGACCCCCTCCACGTCGCGCTTCCGCTCGACCACCCGCTCGCGGACCGCGAGCGGCTCCGGCTGACCGACCTCGCCGAGGACCGCTGGATCCAGGGCGTGCATCACGGCTCGACCATCGACGTCCTTCCGCGCGCCTGCCGGAAGGCGGGTTTCGAGCCGCGGATCGCGTTCCGCACCGACGACCAGATGACGGTGCGAGGTCTCGTCGCGGCGGGCCTGGGCGTCGCCCTCGCCCCGTCGCTCACGCTGTCGGCGACCCCGTCCGGCCTGGTGGTGCGACCGCTGAGCGAGCCGTCGCTGACCCGGACCGTGGCGGCCGCGACGCCGGCCGGCGAGTACCGGCTGCCCTCCTCGTCGGCCATGATCGAGCATCTTCGCCGGGTCGCCGCCGGGCTGGGGCCGCACTGCCTGCCCGTCGCGGAGCCCGAGCGGCACGCTCTGCGCCCGGACCGCCGGCTGGAGACGAGCGGGGGCACATATGTTTGACTTGGTCAATGAATATCGCGCCGGAGCCCGCCGTGCGGCCGCGTGACGGCGATCTCGTCGGCGACGCGCGGGCGCTCGGCCGGATGTACCGGTACCTGGTGGACGGCCTGCGGCTCAGCTGGGAGAACGCCCCGTACTCCGTGACCGAGGGCTGGGTGATCGTCGAGCTGGCGCAGCGGGACGTCACCGAGGTGATGGAGCTGCGCCGGCGGACCGGCATGGATCCCGGCTACCTCAGCCGCGTCCTGGCGCGGTTCCAGGCCGACCGACTGATCATCAGGGACCGGTCGCCGGAGAACAGGCGCTTCCAGACGGTCCGGCTGACCCGGCGCGGCCGCGCCGCCTTCGAGGTCATCGAGGACCGCATGGCGGAGGTGCTGCGCGCCAGGCTGGGCGCGTTCTCGGAGAGCGACCGGCGGCGGATCGTCGAGGCGATGACGTCGATCAGCGGCGCGATCGAACGTGCCCTTGGAGGCCGATGTGCCCTTTGAAGCGGACTATCAGTGGGCGGCCTGGTGGCGGGGGGACAGCGCCGCCTCGTCGGTCCGGCGGGCGAAGGCGGCTTCGGCGGAGCCGAGCTGCCACGGGACGCTGGTGACCATGACCCCGGACCGGAAGAGCAGCCGCGCCTTCAGCCGCAGCGCGCTCTGGTTGTGGAGAAGGTGCTCCCACCAGTGGCCGACGACGTACTCGGGGATGAAGACGCAGACGACGTCGCGGGGGCTCTTGCGGCGGATCCGGCCGACGTAGTCCAGCACGGGGCCGGTGATGTCGCGGTAGGGGGAGTCCAGGACCCTGAGCGGGACGGGGATGTCGCGGCGGGCCCATTCCTCCTCGAGCGCGGTGGTGTCGGTGGCGGACGTCGACACGGTCACCGCCGTCAGGTCGAACGGGCGGGTCGCGCGGGCGAAGGCGAGCGCTTGGAGGGTCGGGGCGTGCAGCTTGGAGACCAGGACGACGGCGTGGATCCGGCTCGGCAGCGCGAGGGAGCCGTCGCCGGCCGACAGCTCGACGGCGACCCGCGCGTAGTGGCGGTGGATGCCCTTCATCATCAGGAACACCAGCGGCATCGCGATGACCACGATCCAGGCGCCGTGGGTGAACTTGGTGATCAGCACGACGACCAGGACGAGCGCGGTCAGGACGGTGCCGGCCGCGTTGATCGCCCGGGCGCGGTGCAGCGCGTGGCGGGCGCCGGGCGGCGCGGCGCGCAGGGCGGTCGTCCAGTGCTTGACCATGCCGGCCTGGCTGAGCGTGAAGGAGACGAAGACGCCGATGATGTAGAGCTGGATGAGCCGGGTGGTGCTGGCGTTGAAGATCCAGATGAGGCCGCCGGCGAGGACGGCGAGGATGACGACGCCGTTGCTGAAGACGAGACGGTCGCCGCGCCGGGAGAACTGCTTGGGCAGGAAGCCGTCCTCGCCGAGGATCGAGGCGAGGATCGGGAAGCCGTTGTAGGCGGTGTTGGCCGCCAGGACCAGGATCGCGGCGGTGAATCCGGCCACGAGGTAGAACAGCCACGATCCGGAGCCGGACACCGCGGCGGCGACCTGGGTGATCACCGTCTTCTGCTCGTAGCCGGACGGGGCGCCGGTGAGGGCGGAGACGCTGTCGGCGATCCGGACGTGCGAGGCCAGGGCCAGCCAGGTGATCCCGGCGAAGATCGCGATGGTGAGCCCGCCCATGATCGCCAGGGTGTCGGCGGCGTTCCTGCTCTTGGGCTTCTTGAAGTTGGGCACCCCGTTGCTGACGGCCTCGACGCCGGTCAGCGCCGTGCACCCCTGGGAGAAGGCGCGCAGGATCAGGGCGACGGCCAGCAGCCCGGTGGTCTGGTGGTGCGCCGCGATCCCGAAGTGCGCCGATTCGGCCTGCGGGGTGTCGCCGAGCAGCGCCCGGACCAGCCCCCAGACGATCACGATGCCGATGACGGCGATGAACCCGTAGGTGGGGACGGCGAACACCGCCCCCGACTCCTTGACTCCGCGCAGGTTCATGAGGGCCAGCAGGGCGACCAGCCCAAGGCAGAGCACCACCGAGTAGGGGGCCAGGGCCGGGACGGCCGAGACGATGTTGGCCACGCCCGCCGCGACCGACACGGCGACGGTCAGCACGTAGTCGACCAGCAGGGCGCTCGCGGCGGTCAGCGACGCGTTCACGCCCAGGTTCTCGCGGCTGACCGCGTACGCGCCGCCGCCGTTGGGGTAGGCGTGGCAGGTCTGCCGGTACGACAGCACCACCACGGTCAGCAGGACGATCACCGCGAGGGCGATCCACGGGGCGACGTGGAACAGCGCGAGCCCGCCCAGGCTCAGGCCGAGCAGGATCTCCTCGGTCGCGTAGGCGTTGGACGACAGGGGGTCGCTGCAGAACACCGGCAGCGCCAGCTTCTTGGGGAGCAGCGTCTCGCCCATCTGCTCGCTCCGCAGGGGGCGGCCGACCAGCAGGCGCTTGGGGGTCAGGACATTGCGCACGGTCCCATCCGACCGCCCCGCCCGGCCGTGTCGACAGATTCCTTAACGCGCTCTTGACGGCGACGGCGTCGATCTTGACGCGCTCTTAACACCCCCGGCTCGGCGGGGATCCCGCCCGGCTCGCCGCCGGGCCGGAAGCGCGCGGTCAGGGCTCGAAGCGGTAGCCCATGCCCGGTTCGGTGATCAGGTGACGGGGCCGGGACGGGTCGCGCTCCAGCTTGCGGCGGAGCTGGGCGAAGTAGACGCGCAGGTAGTGCGTCTCCGTCTCGTACGCCGGGCCCCACACCTCGCGCAGCAGCTGCCGCTGGCTCACGAGCCGCCCCGAATGCCGCACCAGCAGCTCCAGGAGGTGCCATTCGGTGGGGGTCAGCCGGACGTCGGCGCCCTCCCGCGTGACGCGCTTCGCGGCGAGGTCGACGGTGAAGGAGTCGGTGGCGACCACGGCGCTGCCGCCTTCCACCGGCGCGGACCGCCTGATCGCCGCCCTCAGCCGCGCCAGGAACTCGTCCATCCCGAACGGCTTCGTCACGTAGTCGTCGGCGCCCGCGTCGAGCGCGGCGACCTTCTCCGACGACCCGTGCCGGGCCGACAGCACGATGATCGGGACGCTCAGCCAGCCGCGCAGGCCGCGGATCACCTCGGTGCCGTCCATGTCGGGCAGGCCGAGGTCGAGGATCACCACGTCCGGGGGGCGCCGCGCGGCGAGGTCGAGCGCGGTCCGGCCGTCCGGCGCGGCCTGCACCTCGTAGCCGCGCACCTTCAGGTTGATCCGCAGCGTGCGGACCATCTGCGGTTCGTCCTCCACCACGAGCACCAGGGTCATCGGTCCTCCGCCACCGGTGGGTCCTGCGCGATCGGCAGAGCGAACACCATGGTCAGCCCGCCGCCCGGGGTGTCACGCGCGACGAGCGTCCCGCCCATCGCCTCGGTGAACCCGCGGGCGACCGCGAGGCCCAGCCCCACGCCGGCGCCCTTCGGCGCGTCCCCGAGCCGCTGGAAGGACCCGAAGATGCGGTCCTTGTCGTGGTCCGGCACGCCGGGCCCGTCGTCCACCACCTGGATCTCGATCCGCCCCTCCGCACGGCCGAAGCGTAGTTCACTCGCGACGACCTGCACGGGGCCGGTGCCGTGCCGGACGGCGTTCTCCACCACGTTCGCGAGCGCGCGCTCCAGCAGCCCGGGGTCGACGAGCACCGGTGGCAGCGTCTCGGGAACGTCCACCTCGATCCGGGCCTCCGGCACCGCGGCGAGCGCGAACGGCACGATCTCGTCCACCGCCACCGGACGCGTGAGCGGCGCGACCGCGCCCGTCTCCAGCCGGGTCATGTCGAGCAGGTTGGCGATCAGCCGGTTCAGCCGGTCGGCGGACTCCTCGATCGTGGCGAGCAGTTCCGCCCGGTCCTCGGGATCCCATTCCACGTCGTCCTGGCGCAGGCTGCTCACGCTCGCCTTCACCGACGCGAGGGGGGTGCGCAGGTCATGGGAGACGGCGGCGAGCAGCGCCGTCCGCACCTTGTCGATCTCGGTGAGCTCCCTGGCGCGGGTCGCCTCGGCCTGCAGCCGCTGCCGCTCCACGGCGGCCGCCGCCTGGTGCGCGAACGCGGACAGCACCCGCCGGTCCGCCTCGGGCAGCACCCGGCCGCGCAGCGCCAGCAGCAGGTCGCCGGTCACCTCCACCCGCATGTCCGCCTGGTGCGGGTCCGTGCAGTACCCGTCGCCGGACGACCCGATGACGTCCCAGCCGTGCCGCGTCCGCTCCAGCATGGTCACCGATGTCAGCGCGAACGTCTCCCGGGCCTGCCGCAGCAGGTCGGGCAGGGTGTCCTCGCCGAGCAGCACCGTGGTGGACAGCCGGCTCAGCGTCACCGACTCGCTCCCGGCCTGGACGGCCCAGCGGCGCCGCCGCTCCGCGAGGTCGACCACCAGCGACACCGCGGCCGCGACCACCACCGACAGCACCAGCGCCAGGACGTGCTCGAAATCGGCGATGGTGAGCGTGTAGTAGGGCGGGGTGAAGAACCAGTTCGTCAGGAGGTTCCCGGCGATGGCGGTGAACAGCGCCGGGCCGAGCCCGCCGACGAGCGCGACGAGGACGGTGAAGGTCAGGAACACCAGCAGCTCGGACGCGAGGCCCAGGTCGCCGCGCCACGGCAGGAGCAGCAGGGTCAGCAGCGGCGGCCCGGCGAGTGCCAGGACCCATCCGGCGACCAGCCTGCGGCGGCTCAGCGCGCCGTCCTTCGGCGTCCTCATGATGATCCCAGCGTATGCCGCGGTCCCCGCGCCACAGGCCACCGCCCGGGGCAGGCCGTGAGGGGCGGCCGCTGACGGCGGTCATCGGCCTCCGGCCCCCTTTCGCAACCCGCGAAACCGCTTTCGCGACCGCTGATAATCGACC
This sequence comes from Spirillospora sp. NPDC000708, assembly GCF_040299565.1. Taxonomy (NCBI): domain Bacteria; kingdom Bacillati; phylum Actinomycetota; class Actinomycetes; order Streptosporangiales; family Thermomonosporaceae; genus Spirillospora; species Spirillospora sp. NPDC000708. The sequence goes on along the minus strand of NZ_JBEPCJ010000001.1, from coordinate 59,988 downwards.
GCGCTAAAAGCGCGTCAATGCGGCGGGAGAGTGGTTTAGGCCGCTTTTGCGAGTCCCTGTGAAGTGCGCTCGCCATGGCTGTGGGTGACCTGCGCCACTGCGGGAGGGGCCCGGCGTTAGGAACGCGTTAATACTGCGGCCGGCGCCGCTAAAAACGCGTCAAGGTCGGTCAACTCTCCCCAAAACGGCGCTTTACTCCATTGTGCCCTGGAAGGAGCCGGGGCGTGAGATGCGCTGGGAGGCCGCGATGGAGCGCCTGGAAGCGGCCGCGTGGCCGCTGGGAGGGGGTGTGCTGTGCGCGTTCGTGATCACGGTCGTGCTCAAGGACGCCCCCTGGCCGGTGGGGTTCGCGGTCACCGGGATGTCCGTGGCGGGCTGGTCGCTGGCCGCGCCGCCCTTCGCGGGCGCCCTGCTTGGGACGGCGGCCTGGGCGCTGGTGACGGGATTCGACGTCGCCGGGTCCGGTGACCTGGTGGTCAGCGGGCCGTCGGACGCCGCCCGGGCCGTGGTCCTGATCGGCGCGGGCGCCGCCGCGGGTGCGGCGGGCGCGCGGATGCGCCGGGCCGTCCCCGAGCGGGAGGCGTCCGGCTGGCCGGCGCCGCCCGAGGAGTGGCCGGCGGAACACGCGGACACGGGCGCGGACGGTCTGCCGCCCCGTTCCGCGAAGGTCCCCCACGCGATCCCTTACCAGCGCGATCGGCGGACGGCCCGCCGTCAAGGGCGTTCCGGCCGCGATGACATTCGACAAGGAAAACGACTATGAGCGACGTGGTGTTCGTTCTGCTGACCGTGGGCGTGTTCGTCCTGCTCGGGCTAGTGGTGAGGGGCGTGGAGAAGCTGTGACCGTCGAGAACGCGGTCGGTCTCGTACTCGCCGCGATCCTGACCATCTTCCTTATCGCCGCACTCTTGTACCCGGAGCGCTTCTAGATGAGTACGACCCTCGCGGGGATCATCTTCATCGGATCCCTCGTGCTCGCCCTTGCGGTGGTGTACCGGCCACTGGGCGACTACATGTGCCGCGTCTACAGCGGTACCAGGCACACGCGCGTCGAGCGGGCGATCTACCGGCTGATCGGAGCGAGACCGGACGCCGAGCAGACCTGGCCCGTCTACGCGCGCAGCGTGCTGGCGTTCTCGGTGCTCAGCATCCTGTTCCTGTACGGGCTGCAGCGGCTCCAGAACCACCTGCTGCTGAGCCTCGGCTTCCCGCCGGTCAAGGCGGACCAGGCGTGGAACACCGCGGTCAGCTTCGTCACCAACACCAACTGGCAGTCGTACTCGGGCGAGTCGACGATGGGCCACCTGGTGCAGATGGCGGGTCTGGCGGTGCAGAACTTCGTGTCCGCCGCCGTCGGCATGGCCGTCGCCATCGCGCTCGTGCGGGGCTTCGCCCGCAAGCGGACCGACCGGCTCGGGAACTTCTGGGTCGACCTGGTGCGCGGCAGCCTGCGGATCCTGCTGCCGATCGCGTTCGTCGGGGCCCTCGTCCTCATCGCGGGCGGGCTCGTGCAGAACTTCGGGGACGCCAACGACCACGTGGTGAACACGCTGGCCGGAGGGCACCAGGCGATCACCGGCGGGCCGGTCGCGAGCCAGGAGGTCATCAAGGAGCTGGGCACCAACGGCGGCGGCTTCTACAACGCGAACTCCGCCCACCCGTTCGAGAACGCCGCCCCCTGGACGAACTGGCTGGAGATCTTCCTGATCCTGCTCATCCCGTTCGCGCTGTGCCGCACGTTCGGCCGGATGGTCGGCAGCGACCGGCAGGGCTACGCGATCGTCTCGGTGATGGCGACCCTCGCGATCATCAGCGTGGCGCTCGTCCAGGTGTTCCAGCTCATGCACCACGGGACGGTGCCGACCGCGGTCGGCGGGGCCACGGAGGGTGTGGAGGCCCGGTTCGGGGTGTCGAACTCCGGGACGTTCGCCGCCGCGACCACGCTGACCTCGACGGGCGCCGTGGACTCCTTCCACGACTCCTACACCAGCCTCGGCGGCATGATGACGATGTTCAACATGATGCTCGGCGAGGTCGCGCCGGGCGGGACGGGCTCGGGCCTGTACGGGATGCTGATCCTCGCCGTCATCACGGTGTTCGTGGCGGGCCTCATGGTCGGCCGCACGCCCGAGTACCTGGGCAAGAAGATCGGCTCCCGCGAGATCAAGCTCGCCTCGATGTACTTCCTGATCACGCCGATCCTGGTGCTGGTCGGCACGGGCGTGGGGATGGCGACCCGCAGCGGCCGGGACGGGATGCTGAACCACGGCGCGCACGGGCTGTCGGAGGTGCTGTACGCGTTCACCTCGGCGTCCAACAACAACGGCTCGGCGTTCGCCGGGCTCACGGTCAACACCGTGTTCTACGACACCGCGCTCGGCCTGTGCATGGCCCTCGGGCGCTTCCTGCCGATGATCTTCGTCCTGGCGCTGGCGGGATCGCTGGCCCGGCAGGGGCAGGCCCCGGAGTCGGACGGCACGCTGCCCACGCACCGGCCGCAGTTCGTCGGCCTCGTCGTCGGCGTCACCGTCGTCCTCGTCGCGCTCACCTTCCTCCCCGCGCTGGCGCTGGGGCCGTTGGCCGAAGGAATCCACTCATGACCACTCAGACCGTTCAGGCGTCGGGTTCGGCGCCGCGACCGCCGGAACACCGCGGCGGGGGCAGGATCCAGGGCGGCCTGCTCGACCCGAAGCAGATGGTGAAGTCCCTCCCGGACGCGATGCGCAAGCTCGACCCGCGCACCCTGTGGCGCAACCCGGTGATGTTCATCGTGGAGATCGGCGCGCTGTGGACCACGGTCCTCGCCGCCGCGAACCCGAGCGTGTTCGCCTGGCTGATCGCGGTGTGGCTCTGGCTCACCGTCGTCTTCGCGAACCTGGCGGAGGCGGTCGCCGAGGGCCGGGGCAAGGCGCAGGCGGACGCGCTGCGCCGCGCCAAGACCGACGCGGTGGCGCGCCGCCTGACCGGCTGGGCCCGGGACCGGACGGACCTGCGCGAGGAGCAGGTCGGCGCCCCCGACCTGCGGCAGGGCGACCACGTCGTCGTCGAGGCCGGCGAGATCATCCCCGGTGACGGGGACGTCGTCGAGGGCATCGCCAGCGTGGACGAGTCGGCGATCACCGGCGAGTCGGCGCCGGTCATCCGCGAGTCCGGCGGCGACCGGTCCGCGGTGACCGGCGGGACCAAGGTGCTGTCGGACCGCATCATCGTCAAGATCACCCAGCGCCCCGGCGAGTCGTTCATCGACCGCATGATCGCGCTGGTGGAGGGATCGAGCCGGCAGAAGACGCCGAACGAGATCGCCCTCAACATCCTGCTCGCCGCGCTGACCATCATCTTCCTGCTGGCCGTCGCCACGCTGCAGCCGCTGGCGATCTTCTCCAAGTCCGTCAACCCGGGCGTCGGCGACAGCCTGGCGCTCGACGCGCACGGCGTCACCGGGATCGTGCTGGTGTCGCTGCTGGTCTGCCTGATCCCCACCACGATCGGCGCGCTGCTGTCGGCGATCGGCATCGCGGGCATGGACCGGCTCGTCCAGCGCAACGTCCTCGCCATGTCCGGACGCGCCGTCGAGGCGGCGGGCGACGTGAACACGCTGCTGCTGGACAAGACCGGCACGATCACCCTGGGGAACCGGCAGGCCGCCGAGTTCCTGCCGCTGCGCGACGTCGACGCCGACGAGCTGGCCGACGCCGCCCAGCTGTCCAGCCTGGCCGACGAGACCCCGGAGGGGCGCTCGGTGGTGGTGCTGGCCAAGCAGCGTCACGGCCTGCGGGAACGCACGCCCGGAGAGCTGTCCCACGCCACCTGGGTGCCCTTCTCCGCCCAGACGCGGATGAGCGGCGTCGACCTGCACGAGTCCGGCAACGGCATGCCCGACCGGATGCTGCGCAAGGGCGCCGCCGCCGCGGTCGGCGAGTGGGTCCGCGAGCAGGGCGGCGACGTCCCGGCCGACCTGCACCAGATCGTGGACGGCATCTCCGCGTCCGGCGGCACCCCGCTGGTCGTCGGGGAGGTCGTTGACCGCGACGCGCGCGTCCTGGGCGTCATCCACCTCAAGGACGTGGTGAAGGCCGGGATGCGCGAGCGGTTCGACGAGATGCGCCGGATGGGCATCCGCACCATCATGATCACCGGCGACAACCCGCTGACGGCCAAGGCCATCGCCGACGAGGCCGGCGTGGACGACTTCCTCGCCGAGGCCAAGCCCGAGGACAAGCTCTCGCTCATCAAGCGCGAGCAGGAGGGCGGGCGGCTGGTCGCGATGACCGGCGACGGCACCAACGACGCGCCCGCGCTCGCGCAGGCCGACGTCGGGGTGGCGATGAACACCGGCACCTCGGCCGCCAAGGAGGCCGGGAACATGGTCGACCTGGACTCCGACCCGACCAAGCTCATCGAGATCGTGGAGATCGGCAAGCAGCTGCTCATCACCCGCGGCGCCCTCACCACCTTCTCCATCGCCAACGACATCGCCAAGTACTTCGCGATCATCCCGGCGCTGTTCGCCGGCCTCTACCCGGGGCTGGACGCCCTCAACGTCATGCGGCTGCACAGCCCGCAGTCGGCGATCCTGTCCGCCGTCGTGTTCAACGCGCTGGTGATCATCGCGCTGATCCCGCTGGCGCTGCGCGGCGTCCGGTACCGGCCCAGCAGCGCGTCCCAGCTGCTGTCGCGGAACCTGTACGTCTACGGGCTCGGCGGCATCGTCGCACCGTTCGTCGGCATCAAGATCATCGACCTTCTCATCCGATTCCTTCCGGGGATGTCCTGACATGCGTTATCCCACCTGGATCCGGCAGCACCTGGCCGCCCTGCGCGCCCTGCTCGTGCTGACCGTCCTGCTCGGTGTCGCCTACCCACTGGCCGTGTTCGCCGTCGCCCAGATCCCCGGCCTGAAGCACCACGCCGACGGCTCCTACGTCTCCCTGCACGGCCGGACGGTCGGCAGCGCGCTCATCGGCCAGTCGTTCACCGGCTCCGGCGGCGAGCCGCTCAAGCAGTACTTCCAGAGCCGCCCGTCCAACGCCGGCGACGGCTACGACCCGACCGCCACGTCCGCGAGCAACCTCGGACCCGAGGACGTCGTCGACACGCTGCCCGACCCCAAGCTGATCGCGGCCGGCAAGGAGGACGAGAACGCCAAGCAGAGCCTGCTCACCCAGGTCTGCGCCCGCAGCAAGGCCGTCGGCGACCTCGAAGGCGTCAGCGGCGCGCGGCCGTTCTGCACGCCGGGCGGCGCCGGAGCCGTCCTGGCGGTGTTCGGTCACCGCGCCGCCGACGGCACCGTCCCGCACCCCACGCGGGTGGTCAGCCTCAACGAGGAGCAGGGCGTGGTGAAGGCGCCGTTCATCGCCGCCTACAAGGGAGTGCCCGTCGAGCTGGCCAAGTACGGCGAGGACTACGCCAAGGGCCTGGTCGTGCCGGTGAAGGGCGGCGCGCCCGCCAAGCCCGCCGTCCCCGCCGACGCGGTCACCGCGAGCGGCAGCGGCCTCGACCCGCACATCTCGCCCGCCTACGCCTCGCTGCAGGTGAACCGCGTCGCCAAGGCGCGCGGCGTCACCCCCGCCCAGGTGAGGCGACTGGTCGAGGACAACACCGACGGCCGCGACCTCGGCTTCATGGGCGAGCGGCGCGTCAACGTCCTCAAGCTCAACATCGCCCTCGACCGGTCCTACCCGATCCGGGGCTGATCCCGCTCAAGCCCGGTGCCGTGGCGGGTCCCCGGACATCCGATCCGGGGTCCGCCACCACGGGCGTCCACGATGGAGGTGTGCATGGGGCGCGGCAGGTTGCGCGTCTATCTCGGCGCGGCGCCCGGCGTCGGCAAGACCTACGCCATGCTCGCCGAAGGCGCCCGCCGCCGGGAACGGGGCACCGACGTGGTGGTCGGCTTCGTGGAGACCCACGGCCGGCCGCGCACCGCCGCGCTCCTGGAAGGCATGGAGATCGTCCCGCGCAGGACGCTCGACTACCGCGGCACGAGCTTCACCGAGCTGGACACCGGCGCCGTCACCGCGCGGAGGCCGCAGGTCGCGCTGATCGACGAGCTGGCGCACACCAACGTGCCCGGCTCGCGCAACGCCAAGCGGTGGCAGGACATCGAGGAGATCCTGGAAGCCGGCATCGACGTGGTCACCACCGTCAACGTCCAGCACCTGGAGTCGGTCAACGACGTCGTCGAGCAGATCACCGGGGTTCCGCAGCGCGAGACCGTCCCCGACGAGGTGGTCCGCCGCGCCGACCAGGTCGAGCTGGTCGACATGGCGCCGGAGGCGCTGCGCCGCCGGATGGCGCACGGGAACATCTACGCCCCCGAGAAGATCGACGCCGCACTCGGCAACTACTTCCGCGTCGGCAACCTCACCGCGCTGCGCGAGCTGGCACTCCTCTGGCTGGCCGACAAGGTCGACGACCAGCTCGACCGGTACCGCGCCGACCACGGCATCGCCCGCACCTGGGAGACCCGCGAACGCGTCGTCGTCGCCCTCACCGGCGGCCCCGAGGGCGACACCCTCATCCGCCGCGCCGCCCGCATCGCCGACCGCACCAAGGGCGCCGACCTGCTGGCGGTCCACGTCGCCCGCAACGACGGGCTCACCGACGTCAGCCCCGCGAACCTCACCCGGCAGCGGGCCCTGGTCGAGAGCCTGGGCGGCAGCTACCACCAGGTCGTCGGATCGAACGTGCCGGACGCGCTGCTGGACTTCGCGCGCGGCGTCAACGCCACCCAGCTCGTCCTCGGCGCGTCCCGGCGCGGACGGGTCGCCCAGCTGTTCTCGCGCGGCGTCGGCGTCACGACCACGGCGCAGTCCGGGACCATCGACGTGCACCTGGTGACCCACGAGGAGACCAACCAGGGCCGCCGGTGGAGGGCGCGCAGATCGGCGGGACTCCCGGCCGCGCGCCGCAACGCGGGGTTCGCGCTGGCCGCGGCGGGGCTGCCGCTGCTGACCGTCCTGCTCGTCCACCTGCGCGAACAGCTGTCCCTGGCCAGCGACATCCTGCTGTTCCAGGCGGCGGTCGTCGGCGTCGCGCTGCTGGGCGGGCTGTATCCGGCGCTGTTCGCGGCGATCGGCGGCTCCCTCCTGCTCAACTACTACTTCACCCCGCCCACCGGAACGTTCACCGTCGCCCAGCCCGAGGCGGTGCTCCAGCTCGTGATCTACGTGGTGGTGGGCGTGACGGTCAGCACGATCGTCGACATCACCGTGCGCCGCAGCCGGGAGGCGGCGCGGGCCCGCGCCGACGCCGAGGTGCTGTCCACCCTCGCCGGGGACATCCTGCGCGGCGAGCACGCGCCGATCGCGGGGCCCGGCGGCTACAGCGCGCTGGCGAACATCCTCGAACGGCTCCGCGAGACCTACGCGCTCACCACCGTCACGCTGCTGGAACGCGATCCGGACGCGCCGGTGACCCCTGACACCCTGCGCGACCCGGACCGCTGGGGGATCGTCGCCACCGCCGGCGGCGAACCCTGCACCAGCCCGGACGCCGGCGAGTCCGACATCCTGGTCGAGGACGGCACGCTCTCCCTCGTCCTGCGGGGCCGGACGCTGCCCGCCTCGGACCGCCGCGTTCTCGAGGCGTTCGCCGCCCAGGCCGCCGTCGCGCTGCGGCACCAGCGCCTCGCCGAGACGGCCCGCCAGATCCGCCCGCTGGAAGCCGCCGACAAGATGCGCACCGCGCTGCTCAACGCCGTCAGCCACGACCTGCGCACCCCGCTCGCCTCCGCCAAGGCCGCCGTCGAGAGCCTGCACAGCCCCGACGTCGCGTGGAGCGCCGAGGACCAGGACGAGCTGGTCGCCACCGCCGCCGAATCCCTGGCCAGGCTCGACCACCTGGTGGCCAACCTCCTCGACATGAGCCGCCTCCAGGCCGGGTCGCTCGGCATCTCCCCGAGCCGGGTCGCGGCCGAGGACGTCGTCGCCCGCGCGATCGGCGACACCGACCGGGACGCCGTCGAGATCCACATCCCCGACGGCCTGCCCGAGATGGTCGCCGATCCGGCGCTCCTGGAGCGCGTCCTGGCGAACCTCATCGCCAACGCCGTGCGCTTCAACCCGCACGGCGAGCCCGTCGTGATCACCGCCAGCGCCCACGGCGACCGGCTCGAACTGCGCGTCATCGACCGCGGCCCCGGCATCCCGCCCGCCGACCGCGACCGGGTCTTCCAGCCCTTCCAGCGCCTCGGCGACCGCGACAACGAGACCGGGGTCGGCCTCGGCCTGGCCCTCGCCCGCGGCCTCGCCGAAGCCATGGACGGGGACATCACCCCGGAGGAGACCCCGGGCGGCGGCCTCACCATGATCCTCACCATGCCGGTCCGCCGCCCGCATCCCCCGTCCGAGGCGCCCTCCGGAGCCACTGCCGGCCCGGCGGCCGACCCGGAGGAGAGGGCCACGGAGGCCGACCTCGCCGACCCCAGGATCATCGACCGGGTCGCCGCCTGGCGCGACCGCATCGGCCAAGGCAACGATCGCGCGGGGCCCTCCCAATGATCGTGACGGCTTCGCTCCCGGCCGCCGTTTACGTGGCGATGCGCTCACGTCGTTCCGATCACCTCGTGACGGTCTCCGCGACAACGTCGACGTCACCGCCCATGGCCTCGGAGACGATGAAGCGAACAACTGGAACGTCGCCGACCGCGCCCACGCAGTCTGAACGGCATGCCTTCCATGGCCTGACGGACGCCGCTTCTGATCAGTCGCGCCTAACCGCACCTCCTCCGCAAGCGGCGGCGTCCTTGGGAGTGGCCGGAGGCATGCCGTCAGGGAGGCGTCAAGATTCCCGGCGGGGGCGTCAACAAGACGTAGTGATCCCGAACAAGGCCGCGACCCGGCCCTAGCGTGGGTTTTGCGGGTGCGGGCCTCGCAAGGCGCATTCGCGAAAAGCGATATGGCGGCAGAATGCCGCAAATTGGGGGCATGCGATGGATCGCTTGGAATCGGCCGTCTGGCCGGTGGTCGGCGGCGCATCCGGCCTGATCGCGCTCGGCGCCCTGGTCGGGGCGGGCCTGGCCGCGAATCTCGGCGGTCGGCGGCGAGGCGTCGCCCGGAGGATCGCGAAGTCCGCCGTCGTCCGCGCATCCGCCGAACGACCCGACGACGCGCAGAGCCGTTTGCCCGTCCAGGACCTGTCGTTCCAGCCGCTGGACGCGCCGCTGCCGCCCAGCGACCGTTCCGCGGACGAGAACGGCGAGCACCACCGGCCCGAGCGAAAGACGCGGGGCGTCCCGCCTCAACGCGACCGGCGCGCCGATCGCACCGGTGACCGGCAGATCCACCAAGACGCTCATCAGAGGTGACCCGTGCTCTTCCCCATCGAGATCGTGAGCCGCGAGGACGAACGGCCATGACGCGCGTCCTCGTGGTCGACGACTCACCGCAGATCCTCGCGACCCTCCGGCTCAACCTCCGCGCCCGCAGCTACCAGGTGCAGGTCGCTCCGGACGGCAAGGGCGCCCTCACCGGCGCCGCGGAATGGCAGCCGGACCTGGTGATCCTCGACCTCGGGCTCCCCGACATGGACGGGGTCGACGTGATCCGCGGGCTGCGCGGCTGGTCGGCGGTGCCGATCATCGTGCTGTCCGGACGGGCCGAAAGCGGCGACAAGGTCGACGCCCTGGACGCCGGCGCCGACGACTACGTCACCAAGCCCTTCGGCGTGGACGAGCTGCTGGCCCGGATCCGCGCGATCACCCGCCGGGTGCCCGCCGACGACCTGCCCACCGTGGACGTCGGCCGCCACTCGGTCGACCTGAAGGGAAAGATCGTCCACGGTCCGGGCGGGGCGCGCGTCCATCTCACCCCCACCGAATGGGGACTGCTGGAGATCCTGGTGCGCAACCCCGGCAAGCTCATCTCGCAGCGGCGGCTCCTCACCGAGGTCTGGAGCCCGAACCACCTCAGCGAGACCAACTACCTGCGCGTCTACCTGGCCTCGCTCCGCCGCAAGCTGGAGGACGACCCGTCCCGCCCGCGGCACTTCATCACCGAGCCCGGAATGGGCTACCGGTTCGAGCCCTGACCCGGTCCGCCTCGACCGTCCCAGGGAGTCCGAACGGGGCGAGCCGGTGAAGGAGACGGCCGACACCGGCTGAGCGTCGTCGGCGACCTCGCCGCCCTGTCGCTCAACGCGATGGCGTCGTCGCAAACGGCCCCGAGGCGCTCGTCCTCGTCCCTGGCGCGCGCCGGGGGAGCGGGTATGGCAGGCATCGCCCACAGCGCCCTCCTCGCGTTGCCCCGCACCGCGATCTCGGCATGCTTCACCGCACTTGAGCTGAATGTCTGCTTCTGAGGCGGCCCTCCGCGGATGATCCAGTGTTCCGAGGTCAGTGAGATGACACACCTGGCCCGGCTTGCTTAACTATGGACGATCTTGTCGTTACTGTCGTACCCCAGGGTCGGCGAGGCGGTCACCGGAGGTAACGATGCGGTCCGGACGGTGGATGCTCCTCACCTGGCTGGTCATCGGAGCACTCGCTGCGGGACAGCGCCACTACTACGCCCACTTCAACGGCAGCTGCGGCCAGTTCGCCACCATCGGAATCACCCTGGTCTCCGGTCCGCTCAACTACATCGGTCTCAACCCCACCGCTTCCTGCAAGGTTCCGCAGCCGAGCAAGTGACCGTAGGGCTCCACCACCGCGTCCTCGTGAGCCTTTCGAGCGGCACTGGTGCGGGGAGAACCCGAGCTGGGGCGTGCGTCAACCACCTGGCCGATGCCGGCGTCGATCTGGACCAGCGGGCACCTGCTTCACGCCCTCCGCGAGTTCGAGACCTTCTACAACGAGCATCGGCATCTCCAACACGCGCCCGGTGAAGCCGCCACCCAGGTATTCGGTGGGAACAACGCTTTATCGCCCTCTGTTTGAGCCGGTTCCGGACTATGCGACAACCGTTGTGTTGTAAGAGACGTCCACTTCGCGGGCGATTGTGGTGCCTGGTCGAGGAGGACTGATGGACACGGTGGTGCTGCGCCGGCGCGGGGTCGTCTCGCTCTTGGACCGGCCCCTGCAAGCCGCAGGGTACGCACTCGGCTTCGCCGGAATGGTCGCCGTCGGATACGTGACCAGCGGGTGGCCGGCGGCGCTGCTCATGGCAGGTTGGACGATCGTCGCCGTGGGGTTCTTGACGGTCTTCCCGCGCCGGGTGCTGACCGCCGATCGCCACGGCATCTCGGCAGGGTTCGGTCGCGACCAGCGGGACTTTCGCTGGGACGGGATCGCGCAACTGGTCGTCTCCGCCGGCCGCGGCGATCAGGTCTCCGTCGGTGTCCAGGCCAGGGTGAGTGCTCTGCCCCCACGCCCATTGGACCGCGTGAAAGAGCTGCAACGCCGCTTATTCGGCGACGCCCGGCTGGGCGCTGTCCGCCGCGACAAGCCCTTCGCTCTTGCCTTCGAGTCGCGCTGCATGGCCTCGTCCACCCGCGAACTGGCCGAACAACTCCAGAGTCTGGCACCGGTGCCTGTTGCCGGTCCCGGCACCGAACCTCATGCGCCCGAACCGTATGCCGTCCGAGCCCGGTCCCGGTCGGCCCTGCTCTTCGCCGCCTTCCTCGTCGCCTGGAATGGCGGTCTCGGAACGGTGTGGGCGATCGGCCTGTCCCGTGAATACCCGCACGCGCTCTTTCCGCTGATCATCGTCGGCGTCGGCATCGCGCTGATCGTGGCCGACTTCCTGATCCCCCGGGAGACGCTGACGGCGGACGGGGCCGGGCTGCGGTTCGACGGGGAGTTCCTCGCCTGGAACCAGATCGAGGCGATCGAGATGGCGCCGAGCGGGAACGGTACCGAACTCGGTATCCGGACGACCGGCTCCGCCGCGACGGTCGAGCCGCACGTGCGGCGCCGGCTCCCCGGCGTGCGCGTCGACCCGGCCCGCCTCACCACTGCGGCACCTGCTCATGTGTCCATCGACCTCACCGCTGATCAGACCTGACCTCGGTTTCCAACCGGCCCGGATCGAGGCTCAACGGTACGCTCGTCGTGTGGGCGAACTGATCGGCTGCGCCAGAAACTCGAGCGCCGCTGCACTCGAACCCCTTGCCCCTCAGCGTGGCGGCGCTCAGGTGCCTGCGATCACCGGTGACTCCACCTTCGCCCACCTGATGGGGATCTTGTTCGTTGGCCGCGCCGTCGGCACCACTGCGGCGGGAGCGTCTTCATGACGGCAGAGGCGCCCTTGATGCGGACCGGGCGGGCGATGGCGATCGCCACCATGGTGTCGCGGGTCACCGGGTTCGTCCGCACGATGGTCCTGGTCGCCGCTCTCGGGCTGGGGACGAGGTTGCTGGATGCCTACACCGCGGCCAACGTCACCCCGAACACGATCTATGAGCTGGTGATGGGCGGGGCGGTGGCCAGCGTGGTCGTTCCGCTGCTGGTCCGCACCGCCGCGGACGACAGCGTCGACGCCGACCTGTTCGCGCAGCGGCTGCTGTCCCTGGTGGTCTATGGCCTGGGTCTGGTGGTCATCGTGACCGTCATCGCCGCCCCGCTCATCGTGCAGGTGTACGTCCCCGGGTTCACCCCGCCCGAGCGGCATCTGGCGATCCTGTTCACCCGGTTCTTCATGCCCCAGATCCTCTTCTACGGGGTGAGCGCCACCCTGGCCGCGGTATTGAACGCACGCTCGCGCTTCGTCGCACCGATGTGGGCCCCCGTCGCCAACAACCTCATCGTCACCGCGACCGCCCTGGCCTTCCTGATGATCGGCGGCACCGGGCACCTGGAGAAGCTCACCACGGGTCAGATGCTGCTGCTGTCGATCGGCACCAGCGGCGGCGTCGCCGCGCAAATGGCGGTGCTGGCCGTGACCAGCCGACGGAGCGGGTTCCGGCTCCGCCTGCACGCTGACCCGCGCGGCATCGCCGTCCGGGCGATCGCCGTCATGGCGGGTTGGACCATCGCGTCGGTGGCGGCCGCCCAGGTGGTGTTCATCGTCAGCACGCGCCTGGCCTCCCAGGCCGGACAAGGCGCCGTCGCCATCTACTCGAACGCCTACACCCTGTTCCAGTTGCCGTACGCCGTCATCGCGGTCACCGTCATCACCGGCGTTCTGCCGCGGATGAGCCGGGCGGCCGCCGACCGCGACCTCGCCCGGATCACCGCCGACCTGTCCCGGAGCCTTCGCCTGACCAGCGTGGCCATGGCCCCCGTCGCCGCTGCCCTGATCGTGCTCGGTCCGCTGCTGACCGGCGTGCTGTTCGACCACGGCAACGCCGCACCGGCCGCGGCCCACCTCACCGGATCGGTCTTGGCCGCCTACGGCCTGGCCCTGGTCCCGTTCGCCGGTTACCAGATCATGCTGCGCGTCTTCTACGCCCTCGGGGACACCCGCACCCCCGCCCTCGTCAGCACGGTCGTGTCCGCCGCCACCATCGCGGCCAGCTTCACCGCAGCCCACGTCTTCCACGGTGCGAACCTGGTGATCGCCCTGGCCGGCTGCACGGGCCTTGCATACGCCCTCGGCCTGGCCGTCACCACACAGCTGCTCCGCCGCCGACTCGGCCGCGTCGACGGGCACCGGCTCCTGAAAACCCACACTCGGACACTGAGCGCCGCCGCCGTTGGCGCTGCCGGTGCAGCCCTCATCACCCAGACGCTCAGCCCAGCCTTGGGGACAGGAACGACCGGCGCACTGACCATCATCAGCGCGGCTGCAGCAGTCGGAGCCGGGCTCTACGCCCTCACCGCGCACCTGCTGCGAATCGGCGAGCTCAAAGAACTCACATCGATGATTCGCTCCGCATGACCCTCTGACGAACAGCCCGCGCAAACGAATTCGGACATCTGTAACCGCGACGAACTTCGGCCGCCGCGCCCGCGCCCTCGGGCGGCAGCACCGGAGCCGCTCCCATTCGCGCCGACCATCACGTCTTCGCGGATGACCGACCGCAGGCTGTTGCGCCGGACTTGGGCATCCTCCTCGTCGACGACTCGCCTGACCTGTGCCGACGGTGTTTTCAGCAAGCGCGGTGCTGGCGTGGTCGGGGTTGTGGTGGTGGCTGTCCCCCTTTGTGAGCTACTCGTGAATGTCCACCATGCAGAGATGATTCCCGGCCGGCCTGATCCCGCTTCGTGACCGGCGCCGACGAAGGCTTCACCACCGTCGGAGGCCGCCTCTGAAAGTCCGGTCGAACCACGAGAGCCCCCGGAACATCGGTGCCGCCGACATCAGGGATCGCGCGCGACGTCGGGCGCCGCTAACTAACGTCCGAATAGGTCGGCCTTGTCGGGGCGTGCGGCGCTGCGGGCGGCGGCGGTTTCAGGATGATCGCAGGCAGAAGGGGTGTCCGGCAGGGCTGGCGTAGACCCGGCTGCCCGTGCGGGTTTCCGGGGTGACGTCGTCAGTGGGCCGCAGGCGGGTGGCGCCGGCCCCGGTGGCCGTGCGGTCGGCGGCCGCGAGGTCATCGACGCCGAAATCGAGGTGCATCTGCTGGGAGGGGCCGTCCGGCCAGTTCGGGGCCATGTGTCCGGGGGCCGACTGGACGACGAGAACCGGGAGGCCGGGCGCCTGGATGAAGTGGTGGGTGGGCGTCCGGGTGATCGATCCGCCGAGCAGCCGGTGCCAGAAGGCGCTCTCCGCCGCGACATCGGCGGCGTCGATGATCACGGAACTCAGAGTCATGGGCATGGGGGTCCTGTTCTTCGTGCCGGTCGGTGCTCAGACGGTCGGGATGATGCCGCCGTCGACGCGGAACTGCGCTCCGGTGAGCCATTTCGCGCGGCCTGAGGCGAGGAAGGCGATCATCTCGGCGACGTCCTCGGGGTCTCCCGGGCGGCCCATGGGGACCTTGAGGTGATCCACGATCTGCCGCGTGACCTCCTCGGAGGTGAGGCCCTGCTGGTCGGCCATGTGCTGGAGATGGGCGGTGGCACCGTCGGTGACGACGAAGCCGGGAAGGACGCACACCACACGCACCCCGTGCTCGCCGACCTCGATCGCCAGTTCGCGGCTGTAGGTGTTGAGCGCCGCCTTGGCGGCGGCGTAGGACGCCTCCGTGCGCTGCGGCAACTGGCTGGCGATCGATGAGACGTGCACGACGACACCGGAGCGCCGCTCGACCATCCCCGGAACCAAAGCCCGGTCGAGGCGCACGGCGCTGAGGAGGTTCATCTCCAGGTCCGCCCGCCAGGACTCGTCCGACCGGCTCAGGGTCGGCGCCGGGGCGCTGGCCGCGCCCGCGTTGTTCACGAGGACGTCCACTCCGCCCACGCGGTCGATGACCCGGCGCCCGAGTTCCGCTACGCCCTCCTGTGTCGAGAGGTCCGCTGGAATGAACATGGCGGGGGTGTCCTCCTTTGGCCTGCTGCGGGAGGCCGTCAGCACGATCGCGCCCGCGGCGGCGAAGCGGCGGACGGTCGCCTCGCCCAGGCCGCGGCTGCCGCCGGTGACCAGCACCCGCAGTCCGTCCAACCGCTCGTCCGTGATCGGCATGCGCTTCTCCTCCGTAAGATGAACCCGACTCCGGAAACCATATACGTAACCGGAACCGGACTCACCTTATGGAGGTCTGTTGCCGTCATCACGTCCGCTGCGCGCCGACGCGCGACGCAACCGCGAGGCGCTCCTGTCCGCGGCCCGCGAGGCGTTCCTCGGTGGCGACACCGAGGCGCACGTGGAGGACATCGCCCGCAGCGCCGGCGTCGCCGTCGGAACGCTCTACCGCCACTTCGAGACCCGCGAGGCCCTCATCGAGGAGGTCTACCGCGCGGAGGTCGACGACCTGTGCTCCGCGCCTTCCGACCTGCTGGACCAGTACGCCCCGGACGAGGCCCTGAGGCGCTTCCTGCTGCTGCTCGTGGACCACGCGGCCGTGGGCAAAGGAATGTCCGTCGCTCTGGAGAGCATCATGGCGACGGACTCGCCGGTCTTCGATGACGCGCGCACCCGGATGGCGGACGCCCTCACTCAGCTGCTCGACGCGGGCAGCGCGGCCGGTACCGTTCGCAACGACGTCTCCGGCTCGACGCTGCTGCGCGCTTTGGGCGGCATCTGCGGAATGCGCGCCACGAAGGGCTGGCTGGAGGAGGCCCGGCAGATCACCGCCCTCCTCTTCGACGGCCTGCGCCACCCCGCTCCGCAGGCGACCTGAACCGGACGGCGTGGCGGCGCGGCCTTTGCGCAGGCAATGGCCGCTTCTTCGGACTGCATCAGGCCACTGATCGCTAATGGCCCGATCGTGTTCGTGGTGACCATCGGCTGCACTTGGCGGCCGCCACCGCCGAACTTCGGTGTGTTCTGGAGACGGTGCGCTGCCGGTTCACCAAGCGGACCCAGACGCGGCTATGGGCCTGCGGCCACCGCGCACGTAGCTCGGACTGGAGCCCCTGGTACTCAGCATCCCGCCGCGCCACTCTCGGCGCGGGCCACGGCGACGGCGTCCCGCGAACCTGTCCACCGCGCTGCGACCCAAGCCGCCTTCACCCACTCCACCCGAGCTGGTCGTTATCGAGTGTTGAGCACTATTCGAGGGGATTTGTCCGACGAGGGGTGCTGTGCTGACCGGGGCGGTCTTGCCGTCCAGGTCGTCACATCCGGAACGCCCAGCTTCCGGGGGCATCCCTGTGTGCTCGGGATCTGGCATTCTCCTCGACCGATTCCGAAACCGACCGAACTTTTGTGCCCGTCCGTTGATCCTACTAAGAGGCGGACGGCCAGGGGGGCCACCGCCAAAGGACAAGGGGGATCACGATGAAGCGTTTGGTGACGGTGGCGGCCACAGCGAGCGCGGTTCTCGTCGGCGGCGCCGTGCTGTCCGCCGCGCACGCCGAGACTGTCACACCGGCCAACGGGGGACCCGCTTACGTGAAGGGCAGGGTCACCGCCTCGCCGCACCTGGCGATCCGGAGCAAGCCCACCACCAAGTCGCTCCGCGAGGGCTACTACAACAAGGGCGACATCCTCGCGCTCAAGTGCTACGTCAAGGGCCAAGGCGTCTTCGGTAACAGCACCTGGTACCGGCTGGACCCGACCCACAATGCCAACTGGGACGGGGTCGGCTACGTGTCCGCCTACTACATCAAGCTCCTCGGCGCCAAGCCGCACCACTGCTGACGCCACACGCAGATCTCGGCGGCCACGCCGAACCCATCGCAATGAGTCGAAACGGTGGAGGCTCGCTGGAACCGGCCCGGACGGGTCGTATGTCCGGCGGGCTTTCACCGCCGTTTCCTTCGCGTTCTTGCAGTGTGAAGCACGACTTCTCTTGACGAACGTGACGCAAGGTCCTTCTTGCCCATGCGTCTGGGAGCGTTTGCTCCCTAGTGGCTCCCGAACCACCTGCAAGAGCAAGAAGCGGGGCTCCTGGATACCCTTCGAAGCCTCCTGGCCTGCGTAAACGCTGTCGCAACGGCGGGACCCACGCCCGCGTGCCCTAAAAGAAGACCACATCCTCGAAGAGGAGCTCGGCACCGACGGGCTCCTGTTCGTCCACTGGCCGGACGCGGCGAACGAGGAGCGACCCGCCTCGCTCGACTCCGAGCTCGGCTGGGCCGAAGAGAAGGTCAAGGGGGCCGATACCGGTATGGGATGCTGAGCGCCTATAACGGCGCCGATTGTCGCTGCGACCACCGCAGGCGAGCCTCTGCCGAATACCGCGCCCGCCGCACGGCCGACGGCAAGGAAATCTCCGCGAACCTCGCCGATGCGAAACCGACGGCCGCGTCCCCGCCAACTGATTCCGCGATCGGATCTGGAAGCCCGTCCTCAAGGAGGCCGACCTTAACCCGGTGCTCCGCATTCACGACCTCCGGCACACTCACGCGTCCTGGCTCCTGTCCGGAGGCGCCGACTTCACGGCCGTCAAGAACCGCCTTGGCCATGGCTCGGGCTCCACCACCGAGCGCTACCTAAACACCCTCGACGACGACACCGCTCTCGCCGCCTTCGACAAAATCCGCAGCAGCCGCCCCGATTGCGAATCTCCAGATTAGAAATCCGGAGCCTCCGTGTCAGAGCGGCGCTTTCAGTGGGCTACGAGCTGACGTGTTCGACTGAGGTCCCATTCTCATGTTGTCCGATGCCGCCGCGTGTCGATCCGTTACCGAACCGTTGAGCTGGCGTTGATTCAAAGTCCGGTCAGCGCGCCAACCCACTATTGGGTCGGTGCGCGCGATTTTGTGCGCCGCGTCGGCGGCGTCGGAGTCCCTGTCGTCGTGCTGCTGTCGGCAAGCATGCCATCGCAGAAGCGGATCGTGCGCGGCTCGCTGTCAATGGTGGCTTTCGGTGAGCGGTCCCGTGTCAGTTGGTCGCTCGGAAAGCGGCGGCGGTTACTGCCACCAGGGCAGGGCGCGTTGCTGGGCGAGGTGGTCTGCGGCGGTGGTGAGTTCGCCGAGGTGGGGTCTGATGTGCTGTATGTGTTGCTCCACCCACAGGGTGCAGGCCACGACGGGGTCGGACGCGGTCGCGGCGATCGCTGTCAGTTCCGGTGGATCGAGTTCCCTGGGCGGAGGTTGGTCGCGGTCGGTCAGGCTGGCGGCGAGTTGGTCGTACCAGTCGTTCAGGCGTGCGGCTTGGTCGCGGAGGGCGCGGCTGACCGGATCGGGCTCGGCGTCCGGGCTCGGTAGTCCGTTCAGCGATCGGGCAGTGAGACGGAGCCGGGTGGTGCCCGCGACGAGCCGCCATACCTCTTCGCGTGGCATCCGCTTGGTGCCCTGCTCGGCGAGATAGCCCCGCAGCGCGTCGTCGAGCCGGATCTTTGCGGCGACGGCCTGGGTGGCCTGGGGCGGGTGGGGTCTCATGCCGAGCGCCCAGTCGATCGCCTGCCTGAGATAGGCGGCGCTCTGCCGGAAGGCGTCGGCGAGATCGGCGCGGACCACCTGGCCGGCGCCGCGCGGCCAGAAGACCAGCCCGACGACGAGGCTGACCGCGCATCCGATGGCCACGTCCTCGATTCGCAGCACCCCGACCTGCCAGCCGACCGGGGCGAGCAGGTTGTACAGGACCGACACGACGATGGTGAAGGCGGCCTGGCCCACCGCGAACGGGGCGGTTCCGGGCGCGTATCCGGCGACGAGCACGGCGAGCGGCAACGCGGCCCACAGCGCGGCCGAGCCGGTGCCGATCGCCATGATCAGGGCGGCGCCGAGGGCGAACCCGACCACCGTTCCCAGCAGGGCCCGCCAGGCGGTGGCCCCGGTCGAGGCCGCGCTGGTGCGCAGCACCGACAGGGTGCCGAGGACGACCCAGAAGCCGTGCTGGACACCGCTGACGTCGGCGACGGCGATCGCCGCGGCGAGTCCGGCGGCGCCGCGGATGCTGTTGAGGAGCCAGACCGACCGCAGGCTGGCGTGGTGCAGGGCGACGCCGCTGATCGCGGCGAGCACGCCGAACCGCCGCTCGGCCCCTGCGGCACGTTCGGGGATGCCGTACACGCGTTCCTGCCATTCGGCGATGGTCGCCGGATCGGCCCGGCGCACCGCGACGATCGTGTCGATGGCCGCTGCGCGGACGGCGAGGCCGAGCGTCCGCGCGTGGAACGAAAGGTCGACCGCGGTGGCGTACCCGGTGTCGATGCTCATGTGCCGCAGCGCCGTCACGCTCGCTTGGAGCGCCTTGTCGAGCCGGTCGAGATCGGGCTTGGTGTCCGCACCGTCGAGCAGTCCCGCCACGTCCCGCAGGACGGCGCCCGTCGCGGAGAAGAGTTCACGCTCGACCTCTGGCATGTCACTGAAGTGGCCGTACTCGCTGAGGCTGTCGCACAGGAGGGCGGTGCTCCACTCGAGCATGCCGACGACGCCCGCGAGCGCTTGGTCGGCGTTCGTGAGGCTGGTCGGCCGATAGGGGGTGGACGTGAACTGGTCGATCAGCCGGTGTTTGGCCCGGATCGACGCTTCCCGGTGGTCTGGGACGGCCTCGGCGCGCAACCCGGCCCCGACGAGATCGCCGAGCGCCCGGGCGCACTTGGACGCGGCGTCCTGCAGCGCGTCCGCCGCTGGTCGCGGGGAGACGAGCAGGACCGCCAGCGTTCCGACCACTGAGGCCAGCCACCAGCCGGCGAGCCGGTCCGGCACCATCGCCAAGGTGCCGGGGGAGGCGGCGGGCAGGACGTACGCCAGCAGCGCGGCGGTGGCGCCGGCGGCCAGGTTGGGCGCGATCACCCCAGCGAACAGCACCCCGAACGCCACGGGCACGGTCACCAGCGCCGCCAACCAGGTCACCGAGTGCACAGCCGTACCGATCGTCAGCAGCACGCTCCCCGCGACCGCCAAGTAGAGGTGCGCGATGGCCTTGTCCAGTCGCCGCCCCCCGAACGAGGCCATCACCAGCGTCGCGAAACCGCCGAACGCCGCGAACGTGGCCATCTGCACGTTGCCGAAACCCTCAAAGGTCAAAGCGAACAACGCGGGAAGCACCACGGCGGCCCGTACCGCGCGCATCGCGGCGGGGACCGACCAGGTGAACAGCTGAACCCGCGCGAACTCGACCATCGACCAACCATAAGACCGGCCGACCTCGTCCTCCTAAGACCCGAAGGGGACGGCGGACCTAGTGACGTCCCTGCTCAGGGGGCATGAGTTCCCACCAACGCCCGCTGCAGGAGACGAGCATCCGCATCACCGCGCCCTACGGTGAGGTGAGGGTGGCCATCACGCGATCCGGTTCCCAGTGGGCGCGGAACGAGGTGATCAGGCCGTCGTCATCGACCGTGTAGACGGTCAGGCAGTCGATCGTCATGGTGGTCCCGCCGTCCAGCGTCGCGGTGATGGTGACGACATTGGCGCAGGCAGGACCGTTGGCGAACGAGTCGCTCACCCGGAAGCGGAACTTCCGCACCCGGGCGATGTTCTCGTCCCAGAACCGCTCGATCCCGTCCGGCCCCCGGTGCCCCTTGCCCTCGGGATCGAGCATCGAGGGGCCGACGGGGTCCTCGATGACGGCGTCCGGGCCGAACAGCGCGAGCCACTCCTGCTTGCGTCCTTCCGCGGCCGCGCTCATCGCCGCGCGTACCGCCCGGCGCGCGGGGTGGTCGGCGTCCGGTGCGTCCCAAGTGACTGCGGTCATGGCAGAAACTGTAACGTGTTCTCATTTCCGGTCAACGGTCTCCACCGACCCGTCAGGCGCCTGCCGGGCCACGCCGAGTCGTCCTTGGCGGCGTTGGACGTCCGAGAGTGTCTGCCCGCACCGGTAACCGCATCGCGCACGCTGGTACTTCGCCGGCGGTCATGGAGCGTCGGCCTCATCGGGGCATCGCAACGCACGCCCGTTGAAGTCGCCGTATCCATCGATTACCGACAACTGGCGGAAGGGCATCGTCTTCTTGGTGCGGGCTGGCCGGGGGCGGTGAGCGCGGCTCTCTTCACCTTCGGCGGCGCTTCTGGCGGTGGTGCTTGGAGGGGGAGCGTTGTTGCTGTGGCTTCTTGCGGGTGGGCTGCTGTTGTTGGGGATTGCGGCCACGGGAGCTGTTGGGGGTGCGGCCGCGGACGATGCCGATCAGCTCCTCCATCAGGTCGGTCGTCTCGGCCGCGAGCCAGGCCAGGCCGATCTGGGACTGAGGAGCGTCGGTCACGGTCCGGTAGGTGAGGTCTTTGCGGTGATGGAGGCGGGCCAGGGACTGCGGGAGCAGCAGGACGCCGACTCCCGACGCCACCAACTCGATCGCGCCGGCGGTGCTCTCAGGACGGGTGAAGGCGGGTTGCCCGGGCCGGACGTCCCAGGTCAAGACATCGTCGAGCGGCTCGAACGCGTCCTCGTCGGCGAGGTCGGCGAGCTCCACCTCCTCCACTGCGGCCACCGCGTGATCCTTGGGCACCACGACCACGGTCGTCTCCAGGTACAGGGGGATCACGTGGAGGGCCTCGCGGTCGACGGGCAGGCGTACGAACGCCGCGTCCACCTCACCGTTCCGCAGCAGGGGGACGACCTCGGTCGCCGGCATCTGCAGCAGGCGAAGCGGCACCTCCCGGACCCGCTCGGCCCACACCCCGGCCCACTTCCCGGGCGTCACCCCCGGCACATAGGCCAGCCGGAACTCACCATCGGTCACCCCGCCACCCTAGTCGCGTCCAGACGATGCCCTCCCGCTGGCTACGCTTGAGGGCATGGGCACGTCCAAAGCAAAGACCCCGCAGACCATGAAGCCCGCGACAGCGGCCAAGAAGCTGGGGATCCTGCTGTCGGCAGCACCCGCCGAGTTCCAGGAAGGTCCTGTCTCCCGGGACGAATTGAACGCGCTCCAGGCCGACCCGCCCTCTTGGCTGGCGAATCTGCGTCGCGAGGGTCCCCACCCCCGCCAGGTCGTCGCCGCCAAGCTCCGCGTCTCCGTCTCAGGCCTGGCCCGCGCCGGCATCACGGGCCCTCTCACCACGGCCGAGATCGAGAACCTCAAGGCCGAAAGGCCCGAGTGGTTGGAACGCGAGCAAGCCGTGCAGGCCGAAGTCCGCAAGGAGGAACTCCGCCTCAAGGAGCAGCGCGCCAAGGCCTGACTCACGCGATGCCCATCGCCGGCCGCGCTCCTCAAGATGTAGGCGGCGTTGGTCAGGTTCCCGGCTGTGGGGGCGGGGGCGCCCAGCGGTCCGCCAGGAGCCTGAAACTGGGCACATCATCGAGTGATACCGAGTATTCGTAGGTCCGTTCATAGCCGATGCCGCTGATGCGCCATCCGCCGTCCGCGCAGCGCCGATATGTCTCCTCGTAGAAGGCGGATCCGCGGATCAGCACCCGGAACGCCTTGGCGATGACGGTGTCCTCCAGGCACCAGGTGCCCTCGGCGGTGTCGCCGTCGACCCGGATCTCGGGTTGGCCCGCGAAGTGCACCGTGGTGATCTCGGGGCCGAGGTTGGTGCGCATGTAGTCGACGATGGCATCGCGGCCTTCCAGGCGCAGCGGCCCGCCGACCGCGCGGGTCCCGTAGGCGCCTATGGCGTCCTCGGTGAGGGTGTCGGCGAACCCGTTCCAGTCCTTCAGGTCGAGGCAGCGCAGGTAGCGGTACTTCACCTGACGGATGTCCTCCAGGGCGTTCAGATCCATGCGACGTAGCCTGCTCGACACCGCCGCCATAAACAAGAACGCGTTCTAACTTTTGAGGAGCCCCTCCCGCTCGGCGCTCGGATGTCGGCGCTTCGCCTAGCATCCGGTGGCTCCCGTCATGGCGTCCTCGGCGGCGTGCCCGGGTTGTACTGTTCTCGCGTGCTCATGGGGCGGGATCGTGAGAGGGACCACCTTGCCGGGCTGCTCCGTGCCGCGCGTTCCGGGCGCAGCGGCACGGTGGTGATCCAGGGCGAGGCGGGGATCGGCAAGACCTCCCTACTGGAGCAGGTCGCGGCCGACGCCGGGGACATGCGGCTCATCCGCGGGGCCGGCGTCGAGTCGGAGAGCGAGCTGGCCTTCGGCGGGCTGCACCTGATGCTGCACCCCTTCACCGACCGGTTCGACGCGCTGCCGGCGCAGCAGGCGGCGGCGCTGCGATCGGCGTTCGGACTCGGCTCCGGGCCCGCCGGCGACCGCTTCCTGATCGGCGCCGCCACCCTCACCCTGCTGTCCGAGCTGGCCGCCGACCGCCCGCTGCTCTGCCTGGTGGACGACGCGCAGTGGCTCGACAACGCCTCGCTGGACGCGCTGCTCTTCGCCGCCCGCCGGCTCGGCGCCGATCCGATCTCCATGGTCTTCACGGTGCGGGACGGCGTCCGTCCTTTCCCCGACCGCGGGCTCGACGTCGTCCGGCTGGCCGGCCTGGACCGGGCCGCCGCGCGCGACCTCGTGGCGGCGCACGCGCCGGAGCTGACCGTCCCGGTTCGGGAGCGGCTGCTGGACGAGGCGGCCGGCAACCCGCTCGCCCTCATCGAGCTGGCGCACGCCCTCAAGTCGCGGCCCGCCCGGCACGCCGGGCCGCTGCCGGTCGGCGGCAAGGTCCAGGAGAGCTTCCGGCGGCGGCTGGCCGAGCTGCCGGACGCCACCCGCCGGCTGCTCCTGGTGGTCGCCGCCGACGGCACCGCCGACCTGGGCGTCGTCCTGCGCGCCGGGGACGCGCTGGGGCTCGTCCCCGCCGACCTCGAACCCGCCGAGGAGGCCGGGCTCGTCGTCCTCGACGGGGAGGAGGTGCGGTTCCGGCATCCGCTCATCCGCGCCGTCACCTACCAGGAGGCCGCGCACCACCGGCGGACCGCCGTCCATGACGCCTTGGCCCGGGTATTGACCGGCGACGAGCACGCCGACCGGCGCGCCTGGCACCGAGCGGCGGCCGCCACCGGCCCGGACGAGGAGGTCGCCGCCGAGCTGGAGCGGGTCGCGCACCGCGCCGGGCGGCGCGGCGGAACGGCCGCGGTCGCCGCCGCCTACGAGCGCGCCGCGCGGCTCAGCACCGAGCCGGAGGGCAAGGCCCGCCGGCTCGTGCACGCGGCGCGGGCCTCCTACGACGCGGGCCGCCCCGACCAGGCCACCCGGCTGGCCGCCGAGGCCGAGCACCTCACCGGGGACGACGGGGTCGTCGCGGAGGCGACGTTCATCCGCGCCCAGGTCGCCTACGAGCGCACGTCGCCCGCCGCCGACGCGGAACTCGCGCTGCAGGGCGCGGCGCTGATCGTGGAAAGCGATCCCGACCAGGCGGTGTCCATGCTGACGGAGGCGGTCTGGTCCGCACGGGACGCGGGCGCGCACGGTCTCGTGCGCCGGAGCGTCGAGCTGCTGACGAAGGTGAGGCCGCCCGCCGATTCGGCGAAGGCGCCGGTGGCGGGCGCCCTGATCGCCTACGGGCGGCGGCTGGTGGACGACGCGCCCGACGCCGTCCGGCCGATGCGGGCGCTGTTCGAGGCCGCCCGGGCGGGCGAGATCGAGGACGTCGTCGAACGCCTCATCGGCGGTTTCATGGGCCTGCTCGTAGCGGACGACCGGGCCGCGACGGAGCTGCTGGAGCGCATGGCCGCCGAGGCCAGGGCCGAGGGCGCGCTCGGCTGGCTGCCGTACATCTCCGAGGCGCTCGCGATCGGGCGGGTGCTGCTCGGCGACCTGCACGGCGCGGACGCGGCGACGGCCGAGGGCCTGTCGCTGGCCGCCGACATCGGCATGGACATGCAGGTCACCGCGGTGAAGTGCATCGCGGTCCGGCTGGAGTCGGATCCGGAGCGCAGCCGCGCCCTGGCGCCGGACGTCCTCGGCCATGCCGACGTGCACCCGACCAACGCGGCGCTGGCGTCCTGGGGCCTCGGCCTGCTCGATCTCGCCGAAGGGCACGCCGGCGAGGCCCTGGAGCGGCTGGACGCGGTGTGCTCCGGCCCGGCCCGGTACGACGTGCTGATCCGCGCCGTCCCCGACCACGCGGAGGCCGCGGTGAGGGCCGGGCGCCGGGACCTGGCCCGCGCCCATCTGCCCGCGTTCGAGGCATGGGCCGCGGCCACGTCCTGCACGGCCCTGATCGCCCGGTGCCGCGCCCTCCTGGCCGAGGGCGACGAGGCGGACGGGCACTACCGCTCCGCACTCGGCCTGCACGGGGACCGGGCCTACGATGCCGCGCGGACCAGGCTGCTCTACGGCGAATGGCTGCGCCGCCGGCGCCGCCGCACCGAGGCGCGCACCGAGCTGACCGCCGCCCGGAACGCGTTCGCCCGGCTCGGCGCCCCCGCCTGGGCCGGACGGGCCCGTGCCGAGCTGGAGGTCCTCGGCGACCGTCCGGCGGCCAGCGCCGAGGACACCGACCCGCTGAAGCGGCTCACCCCGCAGGAACTGCAGGTCGTGCGGCTCGCCGCCGCCGGGCTCAGCAACCGGGAGATCGGCGCGCGGCTCTACCTGAGCCCCCGCACGGTCGGGCACCACCTCTACAAGGCGTATCCGAAGATCGGCGTCACCCGCCGCTTGGAACTGCCCCGCCTGGTATCGGACACGTGACTTAGCCGCTCCTCCGCACCCGTACGGCACCCTAGGCGCGAGACCGTGTTCCGATCGCTCATCCGCCTTCTGACCTGCGCCGTTCAACTCCCGTCCGGTGACCGATGCGGGCCGTCCGGCCGCGCTCCTACGGTCGACGCCATCACCACCGAACACCTCGGACGGACGGAGAACGGCCATGCTTCTGGAGAACAAGACCGCGGTCATCTACGGCGGCGGCGGATCGATCGGCGGCGCCATGGCGCGCGGCTTCGCCGCCGAGGGCGCGCGTGTCTTCCTCGCCGGCCGCACCCCGGCGACGCTCGACGCGGTCGCCGAGGACATCCGGGCCGCCGGCGGCCTTGCCGAGACGGCCCGCGTCGACGCCCTGGACGGCGACGCCGTCAACGGCTGGGTCGACTCCGTCGTGGAGACCACCGGCAGCGTCGACATCTCGGTCAACGTCATCTCCCACGAGACGCTGTTCGGTCCCCTGATGGAGCTGCCGGCCGACGCCTTCGCCCGGTCCCTGGAGAAGATCGCCCGCACCCTCATGCTGACCACCCAGGCCGCCGCCCGCCACATGGTCAAGCAGGGCTCGGGCGTGATCCTGCACTTCGGCGGCTCCGACAGCGGGAACCGCTCGCCCGGTCTCGGCAACGTCCAGGTCGGCTGCGAGATGGTCGAGGCGATGCGGCGGCAGTGGGCGTGCGAGCTCGGGCCGCACTCGGTCCGCGTCCTGTCGATGAAGACCGGGGGCGTCGCCGAGTCCATGCCGGACGGCCCGGAGATGGCCCCGGTCAAGCAGCAGATGGTCGACGCGACCCTCCTCAAGCGCGCCACCACGCTCGCGGACGTGAGCCGCATCGCCGCGTTCCTGGTGTCCGACCACGCCGCCACGATGACGTCGACGCAGGTGAACATCTCCGCCGGCGCCCTGGTCGACTGATCGGATTCGCGCCCCCGCGCCCCCGCCTCACAGGTTGTTGTGGGTGTCGTGCCTCGGGCGGGCGGGGGTGGCAGGGGCGTTCGCGGTCGGCTTGCCGGACGGCTGGTGCGGCGTGCGGCGGGAGAGCGGGATGTAGAGGAGCATCACTGCTCCTGCGGCGAGGAGGGACAGGCCAGTCGGAAGGAGGAAGCCGAAGCGGAGGCCGACGGAGGCGCGGACGTCGATGCCGGGGGAGCCGTCCAGGCGCATCACTGCGACGGACCACGTTCCGTGTGTCTTGTTCCAGTTCAGCGTCCGGACGCCTGGTCCTGAGGACGCCGCTACCCAGAACGGCTGGCGCGCGGGCGCGGATGCCGCGCGGGCGGCGCCCGGGTGCCGGGTGAAGGTCGCCCGGAACGGAGAGAGGTCCGCGGACGCGAACTCGTCGTGCGCGACGGTGCGCAGGTAGGCCTCGACCTCCCGCTTCGGTCCGATGCCGACGAACAGCCGGGTGCGCGGGTCGGCGGGCCGCACCACGATCCTGACCTGTGCCAGTTCCCCCACGTCGGGATCGGGATCCGCCGGACGGGCCGTGTCCGAGCCGACGTCGATCTCGTCGGTCTTCAGGGCTGCGGTCGGTGTGGTGAAGCGGTGCTCGGCGGTGCCGAAGCGGCCGCCGGAGTTCGCCTGGAGCACGCCCCCGGTGGTGAGGGCGGCGCCGGCCGACGCGGTGACGGCGGCGGTGATGGCGAGCGTGATGCGGACGGGGCGCGAGCCCGCGGGGAGACGAGCCATGCTCTTCCTCCTTCGAGTAGCACAGTCGTGCTAATCACAAAGTAGCACGGCTGTGCTAGAAAGGGGAGATGGCGAAGGTGGATCCCGAACGGCGCAGGGCCGATGTGGTGGAGGCGGTGTGGCGGGTCGTCCGCCGCGAGGGGCTGTCGGCGGCCTCGGTCCGCAACGTGGCGCAGGAGGCCGGCCTGTCGATGGGGTCGCTGCGGCACTACTTCGCGTCCCAGTCGGAACTGCTGTCCTTCACCCTGCGTGCGGTCATCGAACGGATCGAGGCGCGGATCGCGGCGCTGCCGCCAGAACCCGATCCGCGCCGCCGCGCCGAGCGCGTCCTGCTGGAACTGCTGCCGCTCGACGCGGAACGTGCCGCCGAGAACGAGGTGTGGCTGGCCTTCACGGCGCGCGCGCAGGTGGATCCCGAACTGCGGGCCGTCCATGACCAGGGCTACGACGTCCTGCGGGGCGGGTGCCGCCGGCTGGTCGAGGGGCTGGCCGGAGAGGTGACGGGTCTTGACGTGGAACTCGAGACCGACCGCCTTCACGCGCTGCTCGACGGCCTCGCGGTGCACATCGCCATGCGGCCCGACGCCCTCACGCCCGACCGGGCGAAACTGATCGTCGCGCGCCACCTGGACGAGCTGACACGGTACGCGTGCTAAGTGACCGATCGTCGGCGGGCGACGCCCTGGGGTCGGCCATTGGGGCGCCGGCGTAGGTCCGATCTGTGTCAGCATGCCGACCATGCTCTGGCGACGGCGACGAGAGACCGCCCGGGTCCTCGTCGCCGTCCTGCTCGCCATCGCTCCGGCCGGGTGCGGCGATGCTCCGCGCGATGCGACGCCGGTGCCGTTGGTGTCGGCCGAGGCGGCGCCGTTCGTGCTGGCGCCGGACAGACCGCCCGGGTTGTTCCTGGAGTCGTTGCGGCCGACGCCGCCGGCCGGCGACCGCCTGGTCGTCTACAGCGAGCCGGGGCGCGGTGATCCGCTGACCGGACGGGTACTGGCGCTGACCCGCCAGGACGACCGCA
The DNA here is from genome assembly GCF_040299565.1 of Spirillospora sp. NPDC000708. Lineage (NCBI taxonomy): Bacteria > Bacillati > Actinomycetota > Actinomycetes > Streptosporangiales > Thermomonosporaceae > Spirillospora > Spirillospora sp. NPDC000708. The sequence continues at coordinate 31,436 of NZ_JBEPCJ010000001.1, read as the reverse complement.
ACGGTGACCTGCCGGAAGGCGCGCACGCGGTGCGGATCAGCCGCTTCGGGAAGGGACGCTTGGGCCGGCAGGGGGGCTTCACCTGGATCGGCTGGAACGGCACGGCCGAGGAGGGCGAGGATCCGCCGTACTATGGCGTGATCGGCAAGGGGCTGCGGCCGTTCGCGGACGGTCCGATGGCCCTCAGCGATGGCGAGGTCAGGTTCGGAGCCGGGACCACCCAGCGTTGGAGCTCCGGACCGGGCACCGAGCTGGTGGTGCGAACCATGCGCGGCGACATCCGGGTGCAGGCGCTCGCCCGCCTCATGACCTTTGGTCGGCCGGTGCGGATCCGGGGCAGCGAAGAGGGAGAGACGTGTTTCTGAGTGAACGGCCGAGGAGAAATCCGCCGCCGGTCCGGGCGAGTGAGAACATTGTGTGACGGCGGCCGGTGTCCATACCCGGCCGTGCCTCTAGCAGGAGGTCTTGCCCCGTGCTTTGCTGATCGCATCCGACCGTGTCTCTGCGGCATTGCGGTCGACCATCCTGGGGGACGCATGCGCCGCGCGGCGGGGCCTGCGGCAAGGAGGGTCAATGCCTCTTACGTCGAAACTCTTCCGCGACGACGCGGCGCTGCAGAATTGCCTGGTGTCCGACGCCGGCCACGTCACACCCGGCGCCAGGGGCGACCACGTCTCCAAGATCCAGGCCGCGCTCGTCACGTTGGGCGCCGGCGTGATCGCTCCTGACGAGATCGAAGGGGCGCTCTACGGCCAGACGACGGCGCGGACCGTACTGGCCTTCAAAGGACCACCGCGCAACATCCTCGGCCCCGGCCAGACGACGCCGGACAACATCGTCGGCAAGAAGACGATCGCCGCGCTGGACAATGAGCTCGTGGCGTTCGAGAACAGACCGCCGCCCGCCGTGGGCAGCATATTCGTCTCCTTGACCCATGAAGGGTCCCCCCACGACCACAGCACGTGCCCGAGGGACGCCGGCGGGCGGCTGGTCGACCACATCGCCACGCCGATCAACCCGGGCCTCGGGCGGAAGGTGAACATCGGCGGCGAAGGGGAGACCCAGTACCAGGGCTTCGAGGATTTCGTCACCGACCCCGGAGTCGTCGGCGGACCACCTCGCCCGCTGACCGACACCATTCCACGCGACACGGTCACGGACATCGCACTGCGGTCCGCGCCCATCACGCCTCGCGGAGAGAGCGAGATACGCCGGATCGCGGCGTCCGGCGCGCGCCTCACGATCGCCACGAACGCGTTCACGCTGCCGAAGATGGAGCAGATCGTCCAACGGCTCGGCGGGACCGTCATCGAGAGCATCTCACTGCCGGACACCTCGGTCCCGGACGGACTCGGCTACCAGATCCTGGTCGTCGTACTCCCGGCCAAGTTCTGAGGCGGCCACGCCAGGCGTCCAGACGGCTCGCACCTCGGTGTTGTTTCGCGAGCATCCTGCCTACGACGTGTTCGTCAGCCGCCGACCTCTACGCCGTAGCCGAACCAGTACCCGCACGGCCTCCATTGAGGTTCTGGGATGGAGGTATCCCCTTCCGAGATGGGAGGGAAGTACTCGATTTCCACCCATGGTTGGAGCCACACCCCGCGCCGCCCCGAGGCGATGAGCGCGTCGGCGTCGACGACCACACGCCAGGTGAAACTCCCGTCCCAAGGGGGCGGTAGCCCAAAAGGCCCGGGACTGTCTTTCGCCGGCTGCACGCTGAACCAGCCGGCCGATTCCGGGTCCGGTGCTCCGATGTTGAAGCGCAGGGACGCGTCCATGCCAGGACCACGGAACTTGAACAGGATTTCGCGGCCGCCGCCGGAGAGGTCGAGGTAGGTATCCGGATATGACGTCGCTCCCCATCCCGGCGGGAGCGGCCGGGAGAAGCGGCCCTGTTCGCTGACGGCCGGTGGGAGGCCAGGTGATCGCACGCGTCCCCGCAGGTGGTGGCGCTCGTACCCGCCCTCGGCCGGCATGGTGATCTGCACGGCGGCTTGGACGTACGCGTTCGCGGGCACCGTGAACTGGTCGGTCTCGACCCGGAACCACGAAGCCGGGGTCCCCTCGTCCGGGAGGACGTCGAAGGTCGCGGTGACGGCGTTCGTGCCCGTGTTGTGGATGACGAAGGTGATCGTGCCCCGCAGATTCCCCGATCCGTCGTCGGCGACGTTCACGTCGATCGGCGGGGTCTGGCCCAGTCCGCCGGTGTACACCGAGATCTCCAGCTCACCCATGGTCGTCCCCTTCCGGCAGCCATCCGCCCGGGATCGGGATGTGGTCGATCAACACCGTGCGTTCGGTCAGCTCCGGCGGCTGCGCGCCGAGACCCTCCGCCGGGGCCGCGAGATCGCCGAGCGGAGTCAGGTCCTCGACCTCCCGCACCCGCAGCCGCAGCGGCCGGCCTCCGGGCGGGAGCGGCAGCTCGATCGGCGTGCCGGACGCGTCACCGGTCCGCGTGAACGCCGGCAGCGGGCGCCACGCGGGCAGGCCGGGGTCGGCGGCGGGGTCGACCGCGATCAGCTCCGGTGCCGGGCCGCCGTCCGGGGCCTCGTCGATGCCGACCTCGACCCGGTTCGGCGGCTGCGGCCCGACGCCGTGCACCCGTACGAGCAGCCGTGCCCCGGCGCGCTCGACGACGATCTCCCGATCGGGCAGGAGCGGCACCCGCTCCGTCGTGACCACCGGCGACAGTTCCAGCGCCGGCAGGCTGTACGGCTGGTAGCGGGCCACGGCCAGCCGTACGAAGGGCCGGTAGGCGCGCATGTCGGCGGGCGGGGTCAGCACCACCTCGGCGCGCCACGCGTCGCCCTCGAGGGCGACCGGGCACGCGATCACCGATGCGGTCAGCTCACCCCCGGGCAGCCGCAGCGAACGGGCCTCGCCGCCGAACCACTCGGCCCCCGGGTACCGGCCGACGCGCGGCGACGCGTAGACGGGGTCTCCGGCCAGCTCGGTGACCGATTGCGCGGCATCTCCGGGGCTCTCGGACGCGACCACGCCCAGGCACTCGCCCGCACCGGTCGCGTACCAGGGGCGGGCCAGCTCGACCACCAACCGGTTGCCGGAGCGGCGGCGTACGATCCGGTCCGGCCCGGTCTGCGCCGACCAACGGAAACCGGGCAGCACCGCAAGCACCTCGGGTTTCGGCGGCCGGGCGGACGACGGCACCACCACGGTGCGCGGCTCGCCCATCAGCTCGAACACCTCCGGCGGGTCCTCCGGGGCGAAGTACGGCCGGTAGCGGCTCACCGCCTTCGCGGTGTAGGTGACATCGCGATGCCGGGTGTCACCGAACTGGTGCGCGAAGCGCAGTCGCGGCGCCTGGTCACGGTCCACGTCCTGGTCGTGGACGTGGCCTGCGGTCATGGGCCGTACGGTGTCATCCGACCATTCCTCCCAGGCGGCGGCGACCTCGACCCTGCCCGTGCTGGCGGTGTGCAGCCCGTTCTCGGCGAACTCCGCCGTGACGATGGCCGCCGTGTCGCCCTCGCCACGAGTCGCCTGCAGCTCGCGCCATACCGGGGCGATCCTGGGCCGGCGTACGGCGTGCACGGCGTGCACGGTCACCGGGGGCGAGAGCAACGGGTGCCGCCCCCGGAGCGCGTTCCCGCTGGTGACACCGCCGGCGGCGGCGCGCGGCCCGAGCCACTCGTGGACGGCGAAGTGCGGGAGGAGATCCGGGGTGATCGTGGAGGAGAGCTCCACGTCGGCGCTCTCTCCGGGAGCCAGGTCGATCCGCAGCCGATCGCCGTTCTCCCAGCTGAGCGCGACCGGGGTGCTCTCGGGCACGTGGTCACCGACCACGACGGTCTTGGCGTCGCTGCCCGGCCAGGGGCGCCAGTCCGCCGCCGACCACGGCCCGCCGGCGTACGCGGCCACGCCGGCCGCCGCCGGGTCCGGCAGAGAGAGCGCGGGCTGGTCGCCGGGTTCGACGCGCAACGCCTGCGCGGCGAGCCGCCAACTCTCGGCATCGGTCATCGAGTCGAGGACGCCGTGCTGCTCGATCAGCGCGAACGCGGCCGCCGGGGGATGCAGCGTGCATGCGTCCCGTGCGGCGTAGCGGGGTTCGGCGGCGGCGAACTCCTCCGCGGTCATGCCCTGGTCGCTGCGGATCACCAGGCGGTCGACGGCCGCGCCGGGCAGCGGTGCGGAGTCCACGTACAGACGGGGCGGCGCCACCGGCTCGGCCCGGCGGTAGGCGATCTCGTCGCTTGCGCGGTCGTCGGCGACGGCGTCCAGATCAGGGCCGCCGCCCGCGATGTCCGCCACCCGTACGCGCAGGCGGTAGCGCCGGCCGAAACGGAGCCGGGGGAGCGCTCCCTCCGGCACGTCGAAGCTCCAGTCCAGGTTGTACGGGGCGGCCATGCGCGGGGCGGCGGCCTGCCAGGTCCGGTCGGGACGGTGGGCGAGTTCGGGAGGCGGCACCGCGAGGCTCCAGCCGTCCCACCGCACCACGATCTCGTCCGCGCGTGCCACGCCGTCCTCGCCTCGTACGGCGGCCAGGTGCTTGACGTGGCCCTCCTCCCGGCGGCCCCGCCCGGTCCCGATCTCGATACGGTCGCCCGCCGCGTCGAGCACCGAGTAGACGGCCTCACGTGCGCATAGCGACCGCCACTGGGCGTCGTCGGCGTCGAACACGTCCACTCGGTAGCCGAGCACCAGCTCGGTGGCGTCCAGCTCGTCCTCAGCGTTGCCGTCGGTGGCGTGGACGCGGTTGCGGGCGCGCAGGGAGGCCCGGTCGAGTCGGTCTTCGAACTCGCGTTGCCGGTCAGGACGGATCAGCATCAGCCCGGCCGACCGCAGCGCGGGCAGCTGCGCGCCCGGCCCGTTCGGCGTGGAGGGCCCGGACGGATCGCTGCCGGTGCCGGAGGCGAGCAGCCGCGCGGCCGCCCGCAGTCCGATCACCCCGCCGTCCACGTCGAAGGTCGCGATCGCCCACGGTGGTGTGCCGCGTGTCTCGTCCACCAGGTCGATCCGCGGTGCGTGCGACAGGTCGACGACCCCCCGCCGTATGTCGCCGGCCCGTTCGGGGTCGGCGCCCGGCCAGAAGCCGTCCGTGGCGAGCTCGTACCACGTCCACGGCGAGGTGAGCACGAGGTCGGTGCTGGAGGCGCGCACCGACAGCCGATCGCCGCCGTCCAGCTCGTCGGCGTCGATCAGCAGCTCGAATACCAGCCCGAGGTCACGCAGCACCTCCGGATGCTCGCGGATCAGCCCGAACGTGCGCCGGAAGTCCATGGCGGAGTCCAGCAGCGGCGAGTCCCGCGGCGGTTCCGGCGGAGGGACGGCGGCCCACGGCTGTAGATATCGCGCCAGGTCCGGTGTGCCGTCGGGCTCGGCCAGCACCTCGCTCGCCTCGCTGTACGTCAGGCCGATCCGCTGGGCGTCGCCGTACCGGGGCGTCACCACGGCCCTGTCCGGCTCACGCAGGCCCGCGAACAGCCTGGCCGCGTCGCCCCGGAACACGGCGTCCCAGACGTCCTGGTCGGCCACGGCGTCGTACAGCACCGGGCGGAACCGTGCCGCCTGTACGCCTGCGGGATTCTTGACGTACAGCCGGAAGTCCAGGTCGTCGAGCAGGACTTGCGGCCACCCGTCCAGCCCTTCGGCCGTCAGGGAGTCGCCGTCGAGCCTGGGGACCACGACGACCCGCAGCACGGCGGGCCGGCCGATCTCGTGGCCGGGCACGTCGGCCGGGTCGAGCAGGCGGTTCGGGACCGCGATCAGCACCAGGTCACTCATCGCTCCGGCCTCGGTAGAAATGGACTCCGTCCTCGCAGGCGATGGCGAGCACCTTGCCGTCGGCGGTGAACCCCAGGTCGTGGGGAACGCCGGCCGCCGGACCCCACCAGAACGCGTCCGCGTCGTCGCGATCCCCGCGCCCGACCGCCTCGCCGTCAAGGTCGAACATGTACAGGTACGGCTGCTCGGTCGCCACGAGCAGGGCGCGTCCCTTCGGATAGAACGCCGGCCGGGTGACCGGGTACGGCAGCCGCCACGCCGTGTGCGCGTCACCGGGGGAGGAGACCGAGGCCACCCGCACGTCGTTGCCCGCCGCGGTCGCGAGCAGCCGGCCGTCCGGGCTCACCACGACCTGGTCGATCTCCGTGGGATGGGGGACCGTCTCGGTGAGGCCGGTACGGGTGTCCACGAGCACCAGCGCGGCGTCGGCGTTGCTGCTGGTGATCACCAGCTTGGCGCTCCCTCCGCCGGGCGAGGCGAACGCCAGAGACGTGATCTTGCCGTCGACGTCGATCGGCTTCCCGGTGATCTGCCCGCCGTCGTGGCGCAGCAGGCGGCAGCGGCTCCGGCTCGCTACCGCGATCACCGCGTCGTCGGGCGGTTCGGCCGGAAGCACCGCGACCCGCTCGAGCGGTTCGTCGAACTGCACGCTCGTCGGGTCCTCCTCGTCGACGTCGTAGAACCGCAACCACGTGTCGCCGCGTACGTCGACGAGCCGCCGGGCGTCGATGAACGCCGCGTCGCGCGGGACCCGGGTGGCGGCGGAGGGCTGCCGCGGCCAGGACTGCAACGGCGTGCCGAGCAACGTACGGGCCACGAGTCTCGTGTCGGCCAGCCACACCGCGCAGTGGTCCCCGCCCGGGCTCACGGCCAGGCCGAGCACCCGCGCGTCCGGCTCGCTCTTGTACAGGGGCGTGGCGTCGTCGAGCCTGCGGAAGTACTCGAAGCCGCCGGCCGCTTCGCTCGCGCCGACCACGCCGATCCAGGTCCGTTCCCGCTCCGGCGCTTGGGAGTCCGGGATCGCGGCGAGCACCATCCGGTTCGGGGTGCCGCGCCGCTCCCATCGCTGCCGGAGGGTCCACGCGGCCGCCGCGACGCTGTCGATGTCGTAGCAGGTGACCCGGTTGCCGCCGTACAGGGCGATCCGGGCGCCGGAGGTGCTGAACTCGATCCGGCAGTCCTCGCCGTCATGCCGCCAAAGGCAGGCGCCGGTGCCGGCCTCGAGCAGCGTCACCCCTGGGCCGGACGGGGTGGCGTTCACGGCCAGCAGCCCGCCGTCGGGGCTGTATCGGACGCAGCGTGGCCTGCCCGTTGCCGGGGCCAGCCGCAGCGTACGGAAATCCTCCGACGGGGCCAGCCCGGGCAGCGTCCGGACCGTGAGCTCGGAGCCCGAGGCGTAGGCCACCGACTTCCCAGACGGACTGGTGGCGATGTCGTGGTAGCCGACCGAGTCGCCGGCCGGGAGCCGGAACTCGACGTACCCGTCGCCCTCGAACTCCATGATCCAGCCGGAGGTGCCGGGTTCACCGGCCGCCCCGTCCAACCAGAAGTACTCGCCCACCGCGAGGAGGATCGCGCCGGCGGCCCACTTCAGCTGTTGGCACTCGCCGCGGAGGAGGCGCGTCTGCTTCGAAGGCCGCGGCTCGCCGGTGGCGCAGTCGACGATCGAGGGCGGCGAGCCGTACGCGAGCGACGAGGGCGAGCCGTCGGGTCCCAGGCACCACGGCTGGCTCAGCAACGGCGACACGGACCGGCTCCACCCTGCGGGATCGCCCGGCTCCATCGCGTAGGCGAGGAACCCGTCATCGGTCCACGCCAACAGGAACGGATCTCCGACGTCGCCGAAGGCGAGGTCCCTCGCGCCCTGGTACTGCCGCTGCCAGAACCGTTCACCGGTGTGCACGTTCAGCCCCACCAGCCGCTGGAACGGCTCGGTGTCGTGCGGAACCTGCATCCGTTCGGCGTACGCGCAGACCCCGTACGCGGCCTGGACCGTGATCGCGGTGAGGGTGCCGCGGGGCAGGCCGCTCGGATCCTCTCCCCACGCGGGCTGAGCCTGCCCACCGGGCACCGACAGCTTCAGCGGGGGATCCGCGGTGCCGGTACGAGCGGCCAGCAGGTGATCGTCGTCCGTCCAGAACAGCCGGTCCGGGGCGAACGGCAGGTCGAACTCGGCGACCGGGGGGACGCCGCTCACGGCTCCTCCTCCGAAGGCGCGGGCGCGAAGCGGCTGCGGTACCGCCGCCAGTTCTCCAGCCCCGGGTCGTGGTCGCCGTCGGCGGTGAGGGCCGCGAAGGCCGCGGGCCGGGCCGGTGCCGGCGCGTCCCCGCCGACCAGGCGCCATTCGCCGCTGTCCAGTTCCACACGCTCGGACCAGAACAGGACCTCGATCTCGAGGATCACGGTGGCGCGGCCCACCAGGTCGTTCGTCGCCGACCGGTATGTCAGCTCCAGCCTCAGCTCCACCGACACCGAGACCAGCCCCAGCACGTCCAGGGTGCCGCCGATCCGCAGGTAGCCGCTGACCTCCAGTTCGCCGGAGTCCCAGACGAACCGCACCCCGCCGAGGATGTGGGCCTCGCCGCGCGCGACGTAGAACTCGACGGCCACCAGCGCCCCGAACTCCAGCGCCGCCTCCAGCCGCCGCAGCCCGTTCTGGTCGGCGGCGAGCTCCAGGTAGCCGCCACCGCCGAACGCCATCACGGTCAGCACGAACGGGTTCGTCCGGCTGGAGAAAGCGAGCACGACCTCGGGTGGTGCGCCGGTGAAGGACACCTCGACGCCGGCCCTGAACAGCATGTTGCGCATCACGAAGGCGCCGCATGTCACGGCGGGCAGCGGCAGCGCGTAGTCGACCGCGACCCCGCTGGTGGACGGTGTGATCTTCGGTCCTGCGCCGCCGATCCCGACGTTGTCGCCCAGCTCCTCGAGCAGCTTCAGGCCGCCCAGCAGCTTCGCCCCGAGCCCTTCGACGGTGAGCCCGTCGGGAGCCGTGCCCTGCCCCGGCGGCTCGGGCCCGGTCCGCCGGACGTACGTCACCTTCGCGAACGACAGCTCGAGCAGCGGGTCGGACGTGGGCAGCCGCAGCCCGAAGTCATGCAGGGTGCTGGTGACGCTTGTGCCGGTGTCGGACACGACCACGTTCAGCTCGAAGCGGGTGGTGTCCTTGGCGACGAATCCCGGGAGGTTCTTCCGGAACGCGACGGCGCCCGGCTGTGACCAGCTCATCGTGACGACGGGGCCGCGGCCCGGCCGCATCTCCGCGGTGATCATCGGGGGCACGTCGATCCGTTCGATGATCTCGCGCAGCGGGTAGCCGAGCAGGCCGGCCCCGACGTCGAACAGGTCGGCAGGGGAGGACACCAGGGCGCCCGCGGCGGCCTTGACGGGGCCGTAGTCCCGGGAGATCGCGTTGAACCGGTACGCCAGCGCCGCCAGCCCGCCGGAACGCTCCGCCCGCCCCGCGAAGCCGATCGGTATCGCCTCGCCTGCGGCGAGCTCCAGCATCGCGTACGCCGACTCGCCCTGCTCGGCGAAGGCGTCGGTGTACCGGAACGGGTGGTAGGCGTCGGCCTGGTCCAGCAGCCGTCCCAGCGCCGGCAGCGTCACCTCCAGCTCCTCGAGGACGGCCCCCGGATCGGCACGGCCGAACCGGCCGCCGAGCGTGAAGCCGCGGACCAGGTGGACGTCCGCCGGTGCGGCCTCGGGCGCCCGGACGAGGTCGAGCGGGGTGGGCGGGATCGCGACCGTGACCCGGCCGTAGAACCTCTCGAGGTCCTTGGCGAGCCGCGAGGTCGCCGCGGTGTCCAGCGACCGGTCCGCGACGAACACGAGCGGGACCTCGAGCCGGACGGGGCCGTTCGGCGCGTGGCACACCACCGGGAACAGGAGGGGCCGCCCGGCCGAGGCCATGGGCCGGAAGTACGTGTCCCTGTGTTGGCCGTCCCCGGCATCGAAGCTCTGCCAGTCGGGATGCTCCAGCTCGGTGAAGACGGTTCGGGAGATCTCCACCTCGTCGAAGGGGAACCGGCGGCGGATGGCCAGGTCCTCGGACCGGCCGCGTACCGGCTCGACGATTGTGAGCTGGTACGCGTGGCGCAGCACCGCGACCTGCTCGGCCGCGTCGAAGGCGCGCACCACCGACTTCTCGTAGACGGCCCGGTGCCCGAACGGGTAGAGGTAGCCGCGGGCGAGGAAACGGACGGACATGTCCCGGCCGAGTGCGGCGCTGTGGTCCCATTCCGCCTCCGGCCAGCGTCCGGAGGCGACGAGGGAGCCCCCGAGCGCGCTCAGCTCGAACAGGCTCGACCGCGCCGGCGCCCTGCGCGTCAGGTCGGCGAGGGACTGCCGGGCGAACCGGTCGAGCGCCGGCACGAAGTCCGGAGGATCGCCGATGCCCGCCGCCGTCTCGTCCACCACCACGAGCTCCACCTCCGAGCCGGGCTCGGAGGCGTGCAACCGGGTGCGCCACAGCGGGTTGGTCTCATCCGGGATCGCGCCGACAGGGTGGCCTGCCCGCAGCGGGTGTCCGCCGTGGGCCTGGGGGCGTACCTTGAGCCGCCACGGCAGCTCGACCACGCTAGCGGCGTCGACGGCGAGCTCACCGGCGGCCCGGACCAGGCCTTCCACGGTGAGTTCGACCCTGTTCCCGGCCGGCACGACGAACCGCAGCGCGCTCGAGCCGGACAGCCGCGCCCGCCGCCGCCCGGCGGCCCCGGCGGTCTCGGCGATCGTCTCCTCGGCCAGGTGCTGTGGCGGAAACCAGAGCGTGAGAATTCCGCCGCCCGGGTCGGCCACCAGCGCCGCCCCTCCGTCGGTGACGGTCATGCCGGACCATTCCACCCCCAGCAGCAGGTGGTCCGCCGGTCGCGCCACCAGCGCCCTGATCATCGCCCCGTCCCCGTCACATCACCCTCATCTCACGAGGTGACTTCCCCGCGGCCGCCGCCGCGGGGAAGTCACAGGCGCAACCGGTGGTGTCATCGCCCCGATGCAGAACGTGGGATCGACCGGCGCCTCCCACCGCGACAGCTCGGCGAGACCGCCGTCGTCGACGAGCGCGCGCAGCATCTCGACGGACAACTCCATGGCCACCTCCTGGAGGGGCTAGCCACTCAGCCGCACGGACGGCTGCATCGCGGGCGAGATACTGCGCGTGGCGCGAAACCCACCCCGTACAGGCCAGACTCCGGAGTGGCGATCCTGGAGTCAAGACGCGCAAAGCGCGTGATGGCGTTTAGGCCACACATGGCCTCACTTGGTGAGGAATCAGCGGCGACCACGTCGGGTGTGCAGGAGCCTTTCGGCGCCGGGCGGGGAGCCGGCCGCTGAACGTGACGGCCGGGGTGACGGAGGGGGCTGGAGTTCAGCAGGTGAAGGAGGTCCCGTGTTCCAGGATCTCGATCTGGGTTCGCTTTGGGGCAAGGGCCTGGAAGAGCTGGTAGTGCAGTTGCCGGTGGACCGGCGCGAGACCTGCCTGGTGGATCGGTACGACGAGTTCGGGTTCGAGGGCGCGCATGAAGTCGATGCCGTCGCTCGGTTTCATCCAGGGTCCCCCTGTGGGAAGCAGCAGGAGCTTGACGTCGCCGGACGGGGCGTCGAAGGCGTCGCCCGGGTGCAGGACCAGGTCCTGGAAGAGGTATCCGTTGTTGGCGACGGCCGGGAGGTCGGGGTGGATCACTGCGTGGTCGCCGCCGAGCACCTCGATCGGGGTGCCGTGGTCGAGGGTCTGTCCAGGGGCGGCGGTGTGGTGGTCGATGCCGGCTTGCGCGAGGCGCTGCGCGCTGCCGGGGTCGACGATCAATCGGGCGCGCGGGTTGTCGCGCAGGAGCCGCGGCAGCCGGTCGAGGTCGAGATGGTCCGGGTGCTCGTGGGTGACCAGGACGGCGGCGAGGTCGCGGACGGTCTCGAAACCGGTGGAGTAGGAGCCGGGGTCGATGAGGACCCTGTCCCGGTCACCGAAGTCCAGCAGGACGCAAGCGTGCCCGAAATGTGTGATCTGCATGGTGGCTCCGGTCATGTCGAAGGTGCGTGGTGTGCCGCGGCCGCTCGTCGGACGAGGTAGTGCCAGCCGGCGTTGCGCTGGGCGGGGTTCCATACCTGGTCTCGTTTGAAGGCGGTCTCCGATTCGTCGGACCACACGCGTGGACCGCCCGCCGCCAGGGCCATCAGCTGGGTCCGGCATGCGCGTTCGAGCAGGACCGCGTACATGACGGCGGTGGCGGCGTCGGGGCCGGCTGTGACGGCGCCGTGCTGCGGGAGCAGGCACGCGATGCCGTCGCCCAGCGCGTCGGCCAGGGCCCGGCCGAGTGCGGCGTCGGTGATCAGGGCGCCCGTGCGGGTGAACCGCGGAACCTGGGGGTCGCAGAACAGCACCCCGTCATGGGAGATCGGCCGTATCGGCTCGTCCAACGAGGCGAAGGCGCTGAGCGCGGGCGCGTGCGTGTGGACGACGCAGCCGACGTCCTCGCGCGCGGCCATGATCTCGGTGTGGATCGGGTACTCGATGTGCCGCGGGCCGTCGCCTTCGAGGACCTCGCCGTCCCCTGCCACCAGGACGACGCGGTCGGCGTCGGCCTCCTCGAAGCCCCAGCCGGCGGCTTTCATCCACACTCCGCGTCCTTCCGGGTCGCGGACGGCGGCGTGTCCCCACACCATGTCGGTCAGTCCCGCGGCGGCCAGCGCCCGGCCGGCGCGCACCACGGTGCCGATCGCTGCGGTGGTGGACGTCATCGGTGGCTCCTCTCGTCGGGCGGCCGGACCGGGCGGACGGCCCGGTCCGGCCGCGTCCTGGTTCAGCGGGCGGTGGCTTGGCGGACCAGCGGGATCACCTCGATCGCGAAACGCTCGCGGGCCTCGGCGTCGCGGAACATCGCGTTGACGAAGGTGAAGCCGGCTTCGACGATCGCGGTGACCCGCTCGGCGATCGCCTCGGCACCGCCGGTGATCTCCGCGGGTGGTGGCGGGTCCGGACTGCCGAAGGCGACGACGATGTTGGCGGCGCAGGTGATCTCGTCGGGGTCGCGGCCCGCGGCCCGGGCCGCGTCCAGCACGGTGTCCCGCATCGCCACCGCCTCGTCCAGGCTCAACCGCGTCAGGGAGGGGATCCAGCCGTCGGCGGTGCGGCCGGTCAGCCGGAGCGCCCGCGGGCCGTAGGAGCCCAGCCAGATCGGGATGTGATGGGACGGCCTGGGCTCGATGCGCGCCCCGTCGAGGTGGAAGTGGTCGCCGCTGAAGGACACATCGGGCTCACGCCACAGCCCGCGGACGATCTCCAGAGCCTCGCCGAGCGCGGCGACCTTCTGCCCCGGGGTGCGCTCCGCCAGCCCGAACGCGGAGAACTCGCGGTCGTAGCCGCCGGTGCCCAGGCCGAGCACGAGCCGCCCTCCCGAGAGCCGGTCGAGGGTCTCGGCCATCTTCGCGGTGACCGCCGGGTGACGGTAGGGCAGCCCGAGCACGTTGGTCATGACCTCGATGCGCTCGGTGGCCGCGGCCGCCCATGTCAGCGCGGTCCAGGTCTCCAGGGTCGGATGGCCGGTGTTCAGGTGGTCGCTGAGGCAGAACAGGTCGTACCCCAGCGCCTCGGCGCGGCGGACATCGTCGGCCAGCCGGGCGGGGTCGAAGGGTTCGAGGCCGTAGGTCGCGCCGAAGCCGACGCGCTGCCCTCGGATCGTGCTCACTTCCGCCGGTCCCGGTACCAGTCGAGGGCGGCGGGGTGCAGTTCGACGCCGGGCACCAGGTCCGGTTCGACCGCCGTGTAGGAGATGCCCATGGCGTTGTCGAGGAACTCGGGACGTTCGAGGGCCTTCAGGATCGCGCGGACCAGTTCCGGGTCGGTGTCCTCGCGCCCGTACACGTACTGGTGCCGCCAGCCGATGGTGGGGATGGTCCTGTCGACGCCCGGATACAGCCGCTCCGGGATGGGGACGAGCTGGGCCCCGAACTCCTCCGCCACCGCCCGCAGCGCATCGTCCTCCAGGTCGAGGAAGTTCATCGTGCGGACGTTGGCCAGCACGTTCGTCCACGGCGAGGCGAGGTTGACGAACATGAACACGCCATTGGCCAGGCCGTTCTCCAGCTGGTAGTGGGTGTAACCGCTCAGCGGCCCCGAGGCCCGGTCCGCGATCCACTGGGCGGGCAGGCCGTCCTCGGCGGGCTCGTGCCTGAGGTCCCTCGCATAGGGCGGCGGGTCATCGCCTCCCCAGTCCCGCAGCGCCCGCGTGGAGAAGCCGTGCAGTTCCAGGACGCGTTCGCCCCACGCCCGCAGCAGCTGGTCGCCGGGCGGTGTGATCGGCTTCCAGGGGAACCTCTTCTCACCGATCTCCCGCAGCGTCCGGACGCCGGACTCCGCGTCGACCGCGGCCACCAGCCAGGTGGAGAGGTTGACCGCGGCGATGACCCGCAGGTGCCCGGCGTCCAGGTCGGCGAGCGGTCCCCGGCCGCGGACGGCCCAGTCCACGAACGGCGGCATGGTCACGCCGATCTCGCATTCGCCGGCGGCGACGGCCCGCACGTTCAGATGGTCGTAGCGGGACCAGTCGATGTCGAGCCGGACGCCCTCGGACGGCAGGACCCGCCCCAGGCTGTCGGCGACCTCCCACCACAATGAGCCCACGAGGCTCGCGGCCGCCTTCACGGTCCTGGTCATTGCGCGTGTTCCTCCTTCTCGGGTGCCGGTGCCGGACGTCATGCCTGCTCCTGCTGGTCCCGGGCGTGCGATTCGTAGGCGGAAGTGATCGTCAAAGGGCGCTCCACGTCGATGTTGAGCAGGTACGTGGTGAACCGCTCGGGCCGCTCGGCGCTGCTGAAGGGATTGGCATCGGGGCCGTGGTGGGCGCCCTGCGGGTTGAGATAGAGGGTCCCGTCGCGCGGGCCCGCGCCGGCCTGCTCGCCTTCCGTCCCCACCACGAACGCGATCTCGTCGTAGTCGACGTTGCGGTGGTACGGCGGCACGAACGAGGAGTCGGGGTCGCTCTGCATCGGACGCGGCGTGAACGTGCAGATCAGGCAGCCGGGAGCGGTGAACGTGGTGTAACCGCTGGGCGGGATGTCCAGCCGCTCCGCCGAAATGGACCGGATGTCGTACATGCTGAGCTTGAACGGGGCCGTGCTGCCCTGCCAGCCCACGACGTCGAACGGGTCGAACGGGTAGAAGATCGAACTGAGCCGGTCGCCCCGCTTGACGACGACCTCCCATTCCCCGCCTTCCCCGCCGTCCGCGTCCTCGGCCGGACGCGGTTCGGGGGTCCGCAGGACGCCGTAGTCGAACGGCACGTACTGGCCGAGCAGCCCGCGTTCGGGAAAACCGAGAGGCCCGGTCGTCTGGACGACGTAGAAGATGTTGTCCCGGCTGTCGGGCTCCAGGCGGTAGGTGATCCCCTTGGGGACGGCGAGGTAGTCGCCGGCTTGGAAGTCGAGGGGGCCGAAGTCCGTCGTGAGCCGTCCGGTGCCGCGCTGCACGAAGATCAGATCGTCGCCGTCGGCGTTGCGGTAGTAGAACGGCATCGGCTCGGATCGCCGCGAGGCGTAGACCGCGACGTCGTCGTTGTACATCAGCTTGGTCGGCAGTGCCCGCGGATCGGTCGCGTCGGGAAGCTCCAGCTCCCTGACGTCCGCGACCGTGTTCCTGAAGTCGCCCTCGATGCGGGTCCAGGCGGTCGCCGGGTGCCGCCGGTACAGCATCGCCTGGTCGCCGGCGAAGCCGTGCCGGCTGTACTGGTCCTCGTAGGTTCCGGCGGGGCGTTGCGCCTGCCCCTGGCGCGAGACGACGCCCTTGGATTCTCGGAACACGCCCATCAGCTCTTCCTTTCCGGGGGAGACCGGCGCCGCTGCGACGGCCGGCGAGCGCGTCCGCCGTGCCGCGGCTCCGGCCCGCGGCGTCCGCGGACGGCAACTTGTTCGCAATGCGGACTGTTCGTGACGCGAACGAAAGTAGTGCGCACTGCGAACAAATGTCAACTACCATCGGAGGCCGGAGGTGCCCATGACCACGACCGCGGAGGCCGGCGCGCGACTCGGGACGGCCGCTGCCCTGGTGCGGCTGTCGCACCTCGTGCAGCACGTGTTCGCCGACGTCAGCCGCGACCACGGCCTGACCCCGCAGCAGACCCACCTGCTGTGCCTGCTGGTCGACGGCCCCCTCGGGATGACCGAGTTGCGCCGTCTGCTGAACCTGGAGAGATCCGGCGTCAGCGGACTGGTCGACCGGGTCGAGCGCCGCGACCTCATCGCACGCCGCCCCGACCCCGCCGACCGGCGAGCCTGCCGGATCGCGCTGACCGATCAGGGCGCCCGGCTCGCCGAAGAAGCACATCAGGACGTGATCAGCCGGCTGGAGACGCTGCTCGAGGAGGTGCGGCCGGCCGACCGGACGCTCCTGACCGCCGTCGTAACGCAACTGCTCGCGCGAGATGGCGCCGCGACGGGACGCCCCTGGCTCTCACAAGAGCGCTGAACACGTCCTCTGAGTCCGCTGGTGCTGTCGGGGTAACGGCATTGCGAACGGCCCCGGGAGTAGCCGCATCGGTTCCGGAGCCGTTCACGTTGCGCCCCGGCAGTCAGGGCTCACCGCCGAGGCCAGCCCGACGAGGAGGCGACACGCGAGCACCAATCGGCGTGGAGACCTCCGCCCGCGTCACCGCCGAAAGCGCCCCCGCAGCTCGCCGTCTCGCACGCCGATCACCCTCTGCGGACATCGTCGCCGCCACGGCACATCGCCGAACGACCACCATTCCGTCTGAGCAGGCGAACACCCTCCTCACCATTCCGCGACACAGCCCCGAACCGACCCACCGGTCATTCGGCTCACGAACCTGGCTGCTCGCCGTGGCGGCGCGCTGGCCACAGGCGCCGTCCTGCAGCTGGCCGCCGCCGCACCCGCCGGCGCTCTCGAACCCCTGCCACTACGTGGTGTTCGACGTCTTGGAGACCGGCGCAGTCGACCACCGGCCGTCGCCGCAGGCAAGATGCCGAGAAGCCCTGACCAGGCCGGTCTCATAGACGGTGATTACGAGGTAGGCCCGGTCGCGGGCGTCGAGTTCGGTGAGCAGGCGGGCCACGTGGCTTTGGTGGTGGCGACGGTTATGGACGAATCGGCGGCGATCTCAGGGTTGGGCAGGCCGCGTCCGATCCGGGTGAGCACCTCGCGTTCCCGCTCGGTCATTCTGTCGGCGGTCCTGCCTGGGGAGCGGGTCTTGGACGGGCGGCGAACTCCTCGATGAGGCGGCGCGTGACGCTGGGCGCGATCAGGCCGTCCCCTCCGGCGACCACGCGGAGGATGTCCTCAGCGCCGTGTCTTTGACCAGGAACCCGCTGGCGCCCGCCCGCAGCGCCCCGTACATACCGGCGGCAGATCGTTGCCGCTGGCGTCCGATGGGCGGATGCTCATAGTGGCAACGCCCTTGGAGTTGGTTCCTGGGACGGCAGCGACCTTTGCCTCACCTCTGACGTGCTTCCGGTGCTGCCTCTGATGTGGGCACCTGTTCTGGCAGTGGAAGTCGCGCCGTCACGCGGAAGCCGCCCTCGGGGCGAGGTCCCGCGCTGAAGTGACCGTGCAGCATTGCGACTCGTTCGCGCATTCCGGCGATTCCGTACCCGGTTCCTTCCGCCTGCCGGCCGCGACCGTCGTCGATGACTTCGATCGATACTTCGTCGTCGCGCTGGTCGATGGTGACGCTGCAGTGGTCGGTGCCGGCGTGCCGCACTACGTTGGTCATCGCCTCCTGGATGATGCGGAACGCCGATAGTTCGATCTCCGCGGGCAGCGGACGCCGTTGTCCTGTCCACTGCAGGTCGACGCGTACACCAGCGTGTGCGGTCATTGTGGCCAGGCGTTCAAGATCGGCCAGGCCCGGTGCCGGATCAAGCGGAGCCGCCTCGGGGTCGGTACGGCGCAGGGTGCCGAGCATCCGTCGCAGTCCCGCCAGGGTGTCCCGGCTGGTGGCCTCGATGGCCGACAGCGCGTTGCGGGCCTCCGCCGGCTGGGTGTCGATGACGCGGCCGCCGACACCGGCCTGGATGGCGATGATGCCGATGCTGTGCGCGACCATGTCGTGCAGCTCGCGCGCGATCCGGAGCCGCTCTGCCGTGACGGCTCGGGCGGTCCTTTGTTCTTCTATTGCCTCGGCGTGCTCGCGGCGTTCGTGGACTGTGTTGCCCGCCATCCATGCCGCCCCGGCGATCAACACCACGAACATCACCGTCCGTACCAGGGCGGGCGATTCGTTCAAGTAGAAGGCCACGACCAACAACTGCGCGCAGAGGGTCATGACGACCGCCGCGATCGAGGTGCGGCGGGGACAGGTGGCGGTGATGAAGCCGATCGCCAGAGCGTTCGCCAGCATCATCAGGTACCCCAACTGCCATGAGAACGGCGCGGTGCCCCCGACCGCCCAGGCGGTGAGCCAGGCGGTGAGCATGAACGCCGTGCCTGCCAGCGGCCGGTGCGTCAGCAGGCCCGCCGGTAGCAGAAACAGGAGGGCGGGAATGAGGAGGCTCAGGCCGTCCGGGCCTCCGCCATTGAGCAGCGCGATGGTCAAGAGCACCGGGAAGGCGGTCGCCGCGAGCCACGCCGGGCCCTCTCCGATGACCGCGACGTGCCGGTGCGGCGTCCGTGGAGGCGACGTAGCTGGCATGCGCCGATCGTAGCCAGCGACCATGACCTGCGGCATTGGCCCTCGGGCGTAATCCCTCGGGCTACCACCGCATGCCACGAACGCGGTCGACGGCCCGATGCATCCCCGATCGCGCTGAAGCGACCGTTGGTCGACTCACTGAAGATCGCCCCTACGGAGCGTCCTGAGAAGCGATGGGCCAGTGGCGCCATTCTCGTCCTGTTGGCAATCCAGGCCGTCGCAGCCCTGTGGTTCGCCATCGGCTACGACGCCCTGGATTTCCGCATCTACTGACTGGGCGCGCATGCACTCCCAGCACGATTAGCGTTTGTGCACCGAGCAACTGGCGGCGCACTGGTTCACCAACACCCCTTCGCGGGGTGATGTCCACACCGCTGGGTGGGCTGGTGCCGGTTCTTATGGTCCTGTGTGAACCGGCCGAGTACCGCGTGGGGCGGCTGAGTTCACTCACGCCTACGGCGGCTCCCCAATTAGCTTCCCTGTGGCCCCCCAAATCTGTGAGGTGTTCTACGGCGAGCAAGAGCGCCGTCGGTGGCGAAGGCCGCTGCAGGGGCAGTCGCCCGTGGTCTGTGTCGATGGAGTGGACTCCAGAGGTCAGCGCCCGCCACCCGGGGGAGTGGAAGGCTCAGGAGGCGAGCAGTGAAACCGCCTGGTTCACGGCGGGGTCCTTGCCCTTGGAGACGTCTGCTGCGGTCAGCGGCCGCTGGTGGTCCGGGGGAACGCCGATGGTGTCGATGATCTCGCCATGGGCGCCGAGTGCGTACTGAGCCGGGAGGGTGAGTGTGCTGGTGTTGTCGTTGAGTTGGTAGTCGAAGGACGGGCCCGAGGAGGCGCCGGCCGTGCGGGTGCCCACCAGCGTGCCCAGCTTCAGGTCTTTGACGGCCATGGCGAACAGGTCGCAGGTCGAGGCGCAGTTCCCATCGGTGAGGGTGACCATCGGCAGGTGCAGCAGCGGGGTGCTGTTGTCGACGGGTTGGGCGTCGCACTTGCCGTCGGCGTCGCAGAAGTCGACGTAGTTGGTGTTGTGGGCGAAGGCGCCCAGCAGGGTGGCGGCCTCGGCTCCCATGCCGCCGGGGTTTCCGCGCAGGTCGATGATGACGCCGGTGATCTTCGTCTTTGCTTGCAGGTCGGTGATGGCTTTGAGCGCTTCGTGGGCGACGCCGGGATAGAACTGGCTGAACTGGATCTGCGCGATGCTGCCGTGTACCAGCTTCGCCGACACACGCGCCGGTGATGCGGGCAGCACGCGGGGCGTGACGGTGAACGTCCGGGTGTGGCCGGTGGACGGGCGCTGCACCGTGATGCGGACCGGGTCCTTGGTGGAGGAGGCCACACGCAGGTAACCCATGACTCCGGCGTTGAAGGTGCCGTCGCTGAAGGGCGGCACGCCGTTGACGGCGCGGATGATGTCACCGGGTTTGAGTCCCGCCGTGGCGGCGGGGGAGTCGGCCGTGACGGCCTTGATGAACAACGGGGCGGTGTAGCGGGATGTGTCGCCGCCCGGGTCGTTCTGGTTCAGGGTCAGGCCCAAGCTCAACGATTGGGCGGCCGCCGTGCGAATGCGGGCGTGGTTGTCGTGCAGGGCGGCGAGCATGCCCTTGATCGCCGCGACGGCCAGTGCCGAGCGCACCGCCTGCTTGTCGGACGCGGCGGCCAGCACCGAGCCGAGCCGGGTGCCGAAGGCATCCCAATCCTTGTCGCGGTCGCCGCTGAGGGGCGGCATGACGGCGTCCGGCTGGTCGATGCCGCGCTTGATCAGTTCCGTCACCACGGAGTCGAACGCGGACTGCAGTAGCTGCCGGTGGTCGAGCTTCGAACCCTTGTAGTAGTTGTCGATGATGCAGTAATACGCCTGCTGCACGGTGCTGACCGAGGTGGGCGCCGGGTCCGCAGGCGTGGTCGTGGGCCCGTTCTGTCTCACGCACTGGGCGGGATTGGCGGCCGTATAGGCGGCCAGGCGCGGGCTGGCGGCCGCGGTCATGCCGACTGCGGCGACTCCGGCGGTCATGGCGGCGCTCACCGCCATGAAGAGGTTTCGCTTGGTGGTTCTCACGTTGTGCTCCTGTGTGCTCATGCCAGATAGAGCGGCGCTGAAGCCTGGCCAGGCGTAAATGCGAGTTTTAACGAACGGGATGTTTCCTTGCTGTTAGCAGCCGCTGAGAAAACTCGGGCGGAGCTTACCGTCGTTTCAAGTGCCCCGCCGATGCCTCGTGCGGCACGGCTAGGTTTCGCGGCCATGACGGCACCTCGTCCCGGGGCTAGATGCGGGGGAAACTGAGTGGACTTCCCCGGCACCGAAAGGCGAACAGGTCGGCCTCGTTCTTCAGATCCGCGTTCGGTCGCTCACGGGCGTTGAGTGCACAACGGATGTGCAGCGGATGCCGCCGACCGAACTCAGCGCGTGCAGACCGCGCAGGGCCTCGTGGGGCGGCGAGCAGCCGAAGGTCACCGTGCCCTCCGGCCGCCTGCAGCCTTAGGCATACGTTCACCGGAACTCCGCGAGTATCCGATCAACTCATTCTCCGGGTCTGAGATGACGCCGATCTGGGGCCTCACCGAGGGCGGGAAAAAAGGGCGGGCCGGGCCTCCCACGTGCTGTCCTGGGTCGTTGTCTCCGTCCCTGACCTGTCCTTCGGGTTGTCGGCCTCCGTTGCAGCATTAGGCGGGATGAACGTGATGGCTCATTGCGTGGAGGCGCTCTACGCTCCGGACGCTGACCCGATCTCGTCGCTCATCGCGGAGGAGGGCATACGCCTGCTCGCCACCGGGCTGGGGACCTTGGGCGCCGCTACGAGCACGCGGACCGCGCATGCCGATGTCCTGCTCGGCGGGCACGGCCCTGCATCACAAGATCTGTCACATCCTCGGTCGGTTGGTGCGTTCTCGGCACTGATGTCGATGTGGGCCTGGCCTTGGTGACGAGATCGAGTGCTCGATGGGCGCTGTTGGTGAGGTGAGCGGGGTGGGATTTGCCCTGCATCAGCAGGTCGTTGACCGAGATTCGGACGGGGGCGAAGGTGGCGATGTTGCCGTAGACAGCCAGTCGGCCATGGGGGCGCGGTCTTCGAGTTTTGTGCGGCGGGCGGTCCGCCGATGGGTTCGAGGTCGCACCTTGAAGTGCTCGTCGGCCAGTGCGGCGGGGAACTGCGCGACGACCGGCATGAGCGGGCCG
This sequence comes from Spirillospora sp. NPDC000708, assembly GCF_040299565.1. NCBI lineage: Bacteria > Bacillati > Actinomycetota > Actinomycetes > Streptosporangiales > Thermomonosporaceae > Spirillospora > Spirillospora sp. NPDC000708. Next base: position 9,890 of record NZ_JBEPCJ010000001.1, on the reverse strand, counting down.
CAGTGCCGGTGAGTTAGGCGATTTTCTGGGCGGTTCCATCGGCCGCGGACCGTTCGATGGCGGCAAGGAGCCGGTGGTGGCGCAGGGCGGTCTCGAAACTGGGGTGTGGCTGCCGGTCTTCGGCGATGGCCTGGGCGACCTCCTGGTAGAGGGCCGCTACGTTGGCCGGCGGGCCGGACCGGACCTCGGTGGGGCCGGTGCGATAGGTGTCGGGCACGGCCACCGGGTCGTCTCCGATTCTGATGTCCCAGTCGCCCCAGTGGATGAACGTTCCACGCTGGGCCGGGGTGGCGGTCAATGTTGCGTCGCTGCCGACGAGTTTCAGCACGAATGCGTCCTGGATGGGGCCGTTGCCCCCGTGCACGGCGACGGATGCGGTGGCGCCGCCGGCCAGCAGCCCGTGCAGCAGCACGTGGCTGGGTGTGGCGTTGGGCGCGGTCTGTTCCGTCCCGGCGACCAGCACGCGGTCGTGCGTGCGGGGCAGCCGCGCCGAGACCTCGGTCAGCGGGCCCGCGACCCGTTCGAGCGCGGCCAGGAAGTGGCCGGCCATGATGGTCAGGATGTTGGTCCCCTCTGAGGGATCGAGGCCGAACACCAGATTCGGCCATATCCGGCTGCCGCCCCAGGGCGCGCCCTCCGCCACCAGCGCGGCCGATTCGAGCGCGCCGATCCGGCCATCGGCCAACAGGTCGGCGACGAAGCGGGCGCTCGGCGAGTGGTGTCCCTGGAGGACCACCGCGTGTACGACGCCCGCGGCGACGGCGGCCTCGGTCAGCTCTCTCGCTTGGTCGGCGTCGACGCCCAGCGGCCACTCCGACACCACGTGCTTGCCGGCCTTGAGCGCGGCCCTGATCACAGCGGCGTGCCCGGAAGCCTTCACCGAGACGACGACCAGGTCGACATCGGGGTGCTCGGCGAGCTCGGCCGCGTCGGCGAAGGCGTGCCGCACGCCATGAGCGGCGGCCGTCCGGTCCGCGCTGGCCTGATTGGTGGTCGCGACCGCGGTCACCTCGAACGCCTCCAGTGCGGCGAGTGCGGGTAGGTGCGAGCCGTCCGCCCAGCCGCTGGCCCCGACAACTCCGACTCGGATCATGCGCCCCCCTTGGTTATGTACCTTCCGGTATGAAACTAGACCGGCGCGCCGTCGTCCCGCAAGAGGTAACGTACCGATAGGTATAAAACTCGGGAGAGCACGGAGGACGGCATGCCCGGCGGACGCCCACGCTCGTTCGACGCAGACGCCGCACTCGACCAGGCGCTGGAGGTGTTCTGGCGGCACGGATACGAGGGCACCTCGCTGACCGACCTGACCGCAGCGATGGGCATCAACAAGCCCAGCCTCTACGCCGCCTTCGGCAACAAAGAGGAACTGTTCGCCAAGGTGCTGGCCCGCTACCTCGACGGCCCCGGCGCCTACACCGCTGACGCGCTGGACGCGCCCACCGGCCGCGAGGTCGTCGAGCAGCTGATCCGCGGAGCCGCGAACCTGACCGCGGGCCAGAACACGCCCCATGGCTGTCTGTGCGTCAACACCGTTCACGCCTGCGGACCCGACGCGCACACCGCACGCCAGGACGCCATCGCGGTGCGCAAAGCCGGTGAGGCGGCGTTGCGCAGGCGGCTGGAGCGGGCCACCGATCTTCCGCCCCACTACGAACCGGCCACCCTGGCCGCACTCGTCCACACGATCTCCGACGGCATCGCCGTCCAGGCGGCAGCCGGCCGCAGCCACGACGAACTGCGGCAGATCGGTGACTTGGCGCTGCATGCCCTGCTGGGCTGAAAGCCCCCAGGCCACCGCCGCTCGCATCCCCGGCCCTTACCAGGCGCGCAGACGATCAGCCCCGACGGCAGGCCACCGCGGCGCCCTTAGCGGGACGTTCGTTCACCTACCACATCAGCTCCGGAACACCAGGGCGCCGGACGCATTAGAACGAGAAGTCACGCCAGCGTCGATCCAGGCGACCGCCTACACGACTCGTCGTTTCGATACTGGTCGCCGCCCGCTCGGCTCATGCGGCAAGACCCTCGGCCGCCCCACCGGGCTCACCAGCCCTCGCCGTACTGATCCACTCCCGCCCGGTCGTTTGGGGCTCATGACATGGTTCTTGCCGCCACCCCTAGAAGCTCACGGCGATCACGGTAGGCACCTGATCTCGGACGTCGAAAAACGATGGCGGTTGCCCGTTGTGGCCATCTGATTTCGGAGGTGGGGATGGGCTCGTTGACTGATCGGCTGTGGATCGGATGACGAGGCTTCGCCGCTGGGGACAGTATGAGCTCGCGCGGCCGGCCGTGCGCGGCATGGGGGCGGTGCTGGCCGCGGTGGGGTTGGCCGTCCTGGCGGTGGTGTACGCGGTCGCGTTGTGGCGGATGCCGGACTGGATGCACCAGCACGATCCCAAGGACCGGCACAATGCGCGGCTACTGGTGGTGTCGGCCGGCGGCGCCGTGGTGGTGGCGGTGTCGCTGCTGTACACCGCCCGCTCCTACCGGCTCAGCCACCGCGGTCAGGTCACCGACCGTTTCACCAAGGCGCTGGAGCGGCTCAGCTCCTCCGACATCAACGCGCGCCTGGGTGGCATCCACGCTCTGGCGCACGTCGCGGCCGACTCCCGTCCGCACCACGACGACGTGGTCGAGGTGCTGGAGGCCTTCCTGCGTCGCCGCGCGCCCAAAGCCCGCCGAGACGACGGCCCGACGTTGGGTGCGCGCCCTCAACCTGCCTGCGCGTCCCGATTCCGATGTCCAGGCCGCGTTGACCGCGCTCGGCCGGCGACCCCGCCGTCCCGAGCGCCGCCGCCTCGACCTCAGTGGTCTTCACCTGGCGGGCGCCCGCCTGGCCGAGTCGGACCTGGGCCGTGTGAACCTACAAGACGCCGACCTGCAGAGGGCGGAACTGTGGAAAGCGAATCTGCAGGGCGCGTGGCTGGATGGCACGGACCTGAGGGGCGCGGATTTGAGGCGGGCGGATCTGAGGATCACGCTTCTGGCGGCTGTGGACCTGAGGGGCGCGGATCTGAGGCGGGCGTCCCTGCACTACGCCATCATGGGGGGCCTGGACCTGAGGGGCGTGGATCTTGAGGGCGCGCACCTCCGGAGTGCCTCCTTGCAGGACGTGAACCTGGTGGGCGTGAACCTGCAGGGCGCGGATCTTCGGGACACCGACCTTCGAAGCGCGCGCCTCAGCGGAGCGAATCTGATGACCGCCGATCTTCGGGGCGCGAACCTGCACGGCGTGACCGGCCTGTCTGAGCAGGCGATCAGGTCAGTGGCCAGGGTGGACGAACACACCGAGTTCTGAGCTCTCCAGCGAACGATCCGTTGCGACCGAATCCAGGCACGTGGTCTGGTGAACCCCTCCGCGCCGATGGGGCGTCTGAGCAGCGCGGGCGAGACGGCGCCGGGCGGCGCGCACGGGCGTGTGAGGCGGCGGCTGGAGCAGGTACGCCAGCGCTGGGCAGAGGCTCGGGACCGACGCGAGGTCAAGCCGTTGCGGGTGCGGCCGTTGGCGACCGGCTTCCGGGTGCTGGCGGCCGCAGGAGCGGTGGCGGCGGCGGTGGCGAACTGGCTGACCACCGCGTGGCTGCTGGTGGTGTGGGCGAAAGTCGGCCCGGGTGCGCAGCACAAGACGAAGCCGAAGCTGACGGGCACCTCCGAGAGCGCCCAGACCAGGTCCGACCACGGCACCTGCCGCCTTCTTTGATCCCAATATCACCGCGGGCGGGACGGTCTCCACCCACGGAGCCCGCCCTGTCCGTCCGTTTTGATGTGTTACGGTCCGTGGTTTCGCCATGGAGGTGATCAAGTGAAGATCCGGCGCTCCCTCGCCATCGCCACCCCGTTGGTGGCTCTGGCGGCCGGTATCCCGGGGGTCGTGTACCTGGCCCCCGGACAGACACAGAACGCGGCGGGGACCTCGGCCACGGCGGCCGCCCCCGCTCTCGGCGACTTCGACCTCCGCCAAGGGTCGAACCGCAGCACCCCCCTCAAGGCCCTCGGCAAGAAGCTCGACAAGAGCGGCGTCACCGCGCTGATGAACGCGACGGGCCAGCGCAAGCTCGGTTCCGGAAGCTGCGCGAAGGCGGCCGGAGTCCCTGCCAAGTCGGTCGCCTACTGCTGGAACGCCGGGGACTCCAAGACCTCGAAGTGGATCCCGCAGGGCGTGTCGACCGTCTCGGACGCCGACTCCGACGAGACGTGGGGCAAGAGCGGCAAGCCGATCCTCGTCGCCTGGTACGCCGACCACGCCATCCGGCTCACGTTCGTGAACCCGGCCAAGCACAGCTACCGGCACGTCCTGCTCGTGTACCCGACGATGAAGGGCGGCAAGGCGACCTACACCGACATCGACGTCCACGCCGGCGGCATCGCCTGGTTCGGCAACAAGCTGTACGTCGCCGACACCCAGGCGGGCCTGCGCCAGTTCGACATGACGCAGATCTACGACCTCGGCAAGAGCAAGGCGGGCACCACCAAGAAGAAGGGGTGGGTCGGCCTGCACGGCAAGACGTACTACGGGCACGCGTACCGGTACGTGATGCCGCAGACGGGCAGCTGGCAGAACGCCAAGGGCAAGGCTCCCGCGTCCAAGTGCAAGGGCAGCGGGCCGCTTCGCACCTCGTGGGCGTCGGTGGACCGCACCGCGCGGCAGCGGCCAGAGCTCATCCTCGGCGAGTACTGCGCGACCGCGAGCCCCAAGGGCCGCGTGGTCACCTATCCGCTCAAGGTCGGCACCGGCATCGTCGGGACCGGCGGCGTCGCGCACGCGAACTGGGCGGCGACGCTTCCGGACAAGAAGATCCAGGGCGGCGTCCGGTCGCACGACTGGTGGTGGTTCTCCCACAACGTCGACACCACGTCGGGTGCCAAGCGCGGGCAGTTGCTCACCACCGTCCGGAAGGGCGGCGGCTGGGGCAAGGTGACCCGGCAGACGGTCTCCTACGGTCCTGAGGACCTGTCGTGCTACCGGGGCCAGCGGCGCATCTGGACGGTCGCGGAACACGCCGGCAAGCGGGCGCTGTGGGGAACGCTGGAAGATCCCTGCAACACCAACTGAGGCGATCCCTTCCCGCTCGCCCGCCCGGACGGACACCCAGGCGGGCGAGCGGGTTCACACGGCCTGTGTAATGGTCATTCGCCCGTTTCCTGGACGCGGCGCAGGTCGTGGGCATATGGAGGCGGCAGTGCGTCCTGGCCACCCGCAGGGCATGCCTTAAGACCCCTGGGCTGGCCGAAGCATCAGCAAACGACAGCACCTGACGGATCTCCCGCCGCTCGTCCAATGGGCGCGGCGGCGGGAGACCGACTGGGCAGGAACGTCGATACGAACGTACCCAGGGCCCTGCGCCCGGTGACGCTGCAGGTCAGCGACTGGCTGCAGGCCGACTCGGCACTCGACAACGAGGCCTCCTGCGATCCCGGCGACGACCAGGTCCCCGAGATGGTCCTGCCCATCCGTGAGACCCGATGGGCGCAATTGCCCGACTGGCCCACCGAACCCGCCGGATTCGCCGCCGGGCCCCGCTCGGGCAAGACCGTCACCGTCACACTGACCCCGCCCCAATGGGCCCTCACCGCGCTGAACCGATAGGCGCACATGGCAGACCGCACCAGCTCCCGCGAGGACCATGAGGATGCCCGCTGGCTACAGACGATCGCCACAGAGATCAGACAGCGGCTCGCCGCGCGCTGCTAGGCCGTGTTTCGAAGTAGGTGGAGCCATTCGTTGATGGCGGTGATCTCAAGGACGGCCTGGTAGCGGACGCAGAGCTTGTCGTATCTGGTCGCCATGGCCCGGTGACGCTTGAGGGGTTGATGCCGCACTCCACGGCGTGGCGGGCGTGGTAATCGATCGGGTCGAAGGCGGGTGGACGGCCGCCGCGGTTGCCCCGCCGTCGTCGGTGACCGGCCTGGTCGTCCGGCACCGGGATCGTTGCTGCGATCCCGCGGCGGCGCAGGTGAGCGCGGATCGCCCGGGAGGAATACGCCTTATCTGCCCGCACCCGATCGGGTCGGGTTCGAGGACGCCCCCGTTCGGGACGGGCAACGCGGATACCGGCCATCACCGCCTCGAACTGAGGGGCATCCCCGCGCTGCCCGGCGGTCACCACCAGCGACAACGGCTTTTGCCCCTGCTCACACGCCAGGTGCACCTTGGTCGACAGCCCGCCACGGGAGCGTCCCAGAGCGTGATCAGCCGGCTCGGTGGTCGCGCCGCCGGGTGGTTCGCGCTGCAGATCGCCGTGTTGCCGGGCGCCGGCGGCGTGCTGGTGCGCGCGCACGATGGTGGAGTCGACGTTGACCTGCCATCCGATCAGCCCGGCCGCATCCGCCCGGGTCTGCAAGCAGGCCAGGATGCGCACCCAGGTGCCGTTGCGCTGCCAGCGGCGGAACAACCCGTAGACCGCTTGCCAGGAGCCGTAGCATTCGGGCACGTCCCGCCACGGCGAGCCGGTCCGCACCCGCCAGCGGATCCCGTCGATGAGCTGCCGTTTGCTCCATTTGGGCGGGCGACCCGACCGTCGGGCAACGGGCAACAGAGCCCCCAGGATCGCCCACTGCGCGTCGGTCAGATCGAACCGCCTCGTCACCGCTACGCTGGCCACGAGGTCTCCGGTTCTGGGTTCTTCTTGGTCGATGAACCATCTACCGGAGACCTCGCTGCGTCCGGCTCACAACACGCCGACGCTCACCCCACTTCGAAACACGGCCTAGCGGCTTACGTGCCGCGAGCATGCACGGTGCGAGCTGTGCAGTTGGCTGCGGTGATGACCGCAGGCGCCGGGAACTAAGGCGTCTTAGGGCGCGCGAATAGGGCGTCGTCCCAATGTGGGCCCCGGGGCCTTAGGGCGAACCTTGTACATGTCGGGCCAAGAGGGCCCGGCAGGAACAAGGAGCAGGGCATGTACAGCACGGACATCAGCCGGGTCATCATCGCCGACCGCGTACGCGAGCGGCAGGCCGAGGCGCGCAACGCCCGTCGCGCCCGGCTCGCCAAGGCGCTCAAGCGCTGAGGCACGACCCGTCCTGACGGAACGGCACGACGACGACGAAGGGAGCCGATCATGATCAGCTACGAGTTCATGAAGATCGCCGGAGAGGACCGGGCGCGCAGGCTGCGGGCCGAGGCCCGGCAGGCGCGCCGCGCCCGCCTCGCCAAGGCGCTCAAGCGGTGAAGCCCGCACAGCGACCCGAGCCGCCAACGCCCCCGTCATCCGACGGGGGCGTTCTCATTGAAGAGTCGGGATGCGGAGAAGAACGCACGAAACCGTGCGCTTAGACGTCGTCTCATTGGGGTGCTGGGAGTCTGGGCTGTGTGGTGATGGTTGAACGCATGGTGCCCGACGAGTTGTGGGAGCTGTTCCAGCGGGGGCCCATCTGCTCCAACGCGGCCGCAGGGCGGCGGCCGGCGCAGGTACAGGGATCGCGAGGTGTTGGCCGCGATCGTCTTCGTGGCCACGACGGGCTGCACCTGGCGGCAGTTGCCGCCGGTCTTCGGCCCGTCGGGACCGACCGCTCACCGACGCTTCACCGAGTGGACCACCGCCCGGGTCTGGGCCGAACTGCACCGCCTCATCCTCGACGAACCGGGCTCGCGCGGAAATCCGGACTGGTCGCGCCGCGCTATCGACTCGATGAACATGCTGGCCCTGAAAGGAGGGACCTGACAGGCGCCCGAATCCTGTAGACAGAGGCAAGGAAGGCTCGGAGATCGGCTTGATCACCGAGCGCACCGGTTTACCCCTCTCGATCGCGATCTCCGGCGCGAACCTCCACGACCAGGCACTCGAACCGCTCGTACGCGGCATCCCGCCGACCCGCTCCCGCCGCGGCCCGCGCAGACGACGACCCGCCAAGCCGCACGCAGACAGGGACGACTACCTGCGCCGATGGCTACGCACCGCCCGCACCGCCGCTACGAACGCAAGGCCGAACACTCCCTGGCCCTCACCGCCATCGCCACTGCCGAGCTCGCGACCAAGCTGGCTCTGTCGCCCCAGACCGTTCGCCGGATGGCCAACGCCGGGCAGATCTCCGCGCTGAAGACCGGCAACGACTTCCGGTACTCCGGGAAGCGGTCCGCGAGGTGCGGTGGCAGCCCCACTGTCAACCTGGGGACGGGTGCGGCGTGCGTCTTCTGGTGCAAGTCCCACATGCGGCGCTGGCAGCGGTTGACGAATGCGACGAGGCCGCACATGCCGCTGTGGATCGCGACCATGATCGGCACGAGCGCGTACCAGGGCAGGTCGCCGTCGGGGTAGAGGTGCCCATCGCCTGCGCTGGTCCCTATGGCGTCGTCGACACCGGGCCCGCGCCGGCGACTGCCGCTACCGCCGGCGCGAGGCCACACCATGGAGATCCACAACTGCGGATGAAGTATTAGTTGACCGACCTCAGAAGCAACCGACCGAAGTCAGCGCGGCTCAAGTAGGCCGCTCAGGCCGCCGTCAGTGCCGCCAGGGCGCGGTCCATCGCGGCGTTGAACTCTTCTGGCGCCAGCGGCAACCGGGACTTGACGTCCCGACTCCACTGGTCGGCGAGGACCTCGGCGGAGCCCGCCTCGACTCCGTCGAGCGCCGCGTCGGCCAGATCCGACGGAGCGAGCTTGTCCACGGGCCATCCCGCGGCCATGTCGGTGTCGGCCAGGCCGAGGTGCACTGCTGTCACGAGCGTGCCCTGCTCGGCGAGTTCCAGGCGGACGCCGTTCGTCATGGCCCAGGCGGCGGCCTTGGTCAGGTGGTAGGCATTGGAGCCCTTGCCCCCGAACCACGACATGGCGGAGAGGACGTTGACGATCGCACCCCCGCCGTTCCCGGCGAGCGCCGGCGCGAACTCACGGATCATTCCCAGGTGCCCGAACACGTTGGTCTCCAACTCGTGCCGTACCGCGTCCAGCGAACCGGTCACCAGGTCGGTCCCGGTCTGGATCCCGGCATTGTTGATGAGCAGTGAGACGTCCGGGGCGGCCTCGGCGGCGGCCTTCATGGATGCGGGCTCGGTGATATCGAGGGGCAGCACCTCGACCCCGGGCAGGTCCACGGTCTCCGGCCGGCGTGCCGTCGCGTAGACCGTGCGGGCGCCCCGTTCGAGCAGGCGCTGCGCGAAGGCGCGGCCCAGGCCGCGGTTGGCTCCGGTGACAAGGGCGACTGAGTCGTTGATGTCCATGCCCGGTACGCTAAAACCTAACGTTAACGTCAGGGGCAAGTGCTGGCCATCAGGTCCTTGGGGGAGGAATCACCATGACCGTCGGGCAGGCCGCCGGCGAGCGGCTGATTCGCATCGGCGAGGTGGCACGGGGTGCCGGCGTCTCAGTACGCGCCGTGCGCTACTACGAGGAGCAGGGGCTGCTCATCGCGGAGCGCAGCCCATCGGGCCAGCGCCTCTACCGGCAGGACGCCATCCCCCGGGTCCGTTTCTTCCAGCAGATGTTCGCCGCCGGCCTGACCAGCCGAAGGATCACGGAACTCCTTCCGTGCTGGGACTCCGGGCACACCGACGCCCAGCAACGAGCCATGCTGCGCGCCGAGCGCGATCGCATCCAGGCCAAGGTCGACGACCTGCAGGGCGCCCTGGACCGCCTCGACGAGGTCATCGCGATCACAGACACGCACCCGTAAGCGCGGTCGGTCGGACGTCGCACCAGCGATCTACGGCTGGAGTACTGAGCGCTCCCACCATCCTCGTTTTGCTTGCGGATAGGCGTCACTCGCAACAGCGCCAGTGGCCGATGCCGCCCTTAACAGGTCGCCTGTGCGTGCGGCGGTATTCGCCTTGCCGCTGTCCTGGCACAGCTAGGGCGTGTCTCAAAGGCAGGTCAGCCAATCGTTGATGACGGCGATGTGGAGGACGGCCTCGTAGCGGACGGCGACCTTGTCATACCGCGTGGC